>JBNMJJ010000088.1:0-8429 GCA_050873745.1 Lachnospiraceae bacterium
AGTTAAGCGTTTCTACGATATGCTCAGCAAGCTGCAGGTGACCGTGGCTACCCCCACGCTTTCCAACGCCCGCAAGCCCTATCATCAGTTGTCCTCCTGCTTTATCGATACGGTTCCCGACAGTTTGGACGGTATTTACCGCTCCATTGATAATTTTGCCAAGGTAAGCAAGTTCGGCGGCGGCATGGGAATGTATTTCGGAAAAGTGCGGGCCAGCGGAAGCAGCATCCGGGGCTTTGAAGGAGCTGCCGGAGGCGTCCTCCGCTGGATTCGCCTTGCCAACGATACTGCCATTGCGGTGGACCAGTTGGGTATGCGGCAGGGTTCCGTTGCGGTCTATCTGGATGTATGGCACAGGGACGTCCCTGAATTTTTGAACCTGCGGACCAATAACGGCGACGACCGGATGAAGGCCCACGATGTTTTTCCTGCGCTCTGCTATCCTGATTATTTTTGGAAACAGGTACGGGACAACCTGGAGGGAGACTGGTATCTCATGTGTCCCCACGAGATTCGAACCATTAAAGGCTACGGCCTGGAGGACTGTTACGGCGAGGAATGGGAGGAAAAATATCTGGACTGCGTCCATGACTCCCGTATTCCCAAACGGGTGATTCCCATTAAGTCTCTGGTTCGTTTAATCATCAAAAGTGTGGTGGAGACAGGCACCCCCTTCACCTTTAACCGGGACCATGTAAACCGGGCCAATCCCAACAATCACAAGGGTATGATATACTGCAGCAACCTGTGTACGGAAATTGCCCAGAATATGTCGGAAATTGAATCTCTGGAGCAAACCATCGAAACCAAAGACGGTGAGCAGGTGGTGGTTACCGTAACCCGGCCCGGAGAATTTGTGGTCTGCAACCTGGCCAGCCTGTCTTTGGGCAGGATTGACGTAAAAAATCCCGAAGAGCTTTCCTACATAACCAAAAGCGCCATGAGGGCACTGGATAATGTAATCGACCTTAACTTTTTCCCGGTTCCCTATGCGAAAATCAACAATGAGAACTACCGTCCTGTGGGTCTGGGAATCAGTGGCTACCACCATATGCTCGCCAAGCATAAAATCAGTTGGGAGAGTGAAGAGCATCTTGCCTTTGCGGAGGAGGTTTTCAGCCGTATCCACTATGCCGCCATCGAAGCCAGTTGTGAGAATGCCGCCGAAAAAGGCAGCTATACCTATTTTAACGGAAGCGACTGGCAGACCGGAGCTTACTTTGAAAAGCGTGGCCTGACCGACGAGCATTGGAAGACTCTGGCCAAGAAAGTAGCCAAACAGGGAATGCGCAACGCTTACCTCTTAGCCGTTGCTCCCACCGGCAGCACCAGCATCCTGGCAGGCACCACAGCAGGACTGGACCCGGTAATGAACCGGTTCTTCCTGGAGGAAAAGAAGTCAGGACTTATGCCCCGGGTAGCCCCCGAGTTGTCTATGGACACCTTCTGGTACTACAAAAACGCCCATCAGATGGACCAGACCTGGTCTGTAAGAGCCTGCGGAATCCGCCAGCGCCATATCGATCAGGCCCAAAGCATGAATCTGTACATTACCAATGAATATACCTTCCGTAAGGTATTAAACCTCTATCTGCTGGCCTGGGAACAGGGTGTAAAAACCATCTATTATATCCGTTCCAAGAGCCTGGAGGTGGAGGAATGCGAAAGCTGTTCGTCATAGATTTGAGATGCTGCAGAGCGGCAGTATGGAGGTTAGCGTGAGAAGAAGTTCTAATTGCTCACGCCAGTGGGCGTTTCGCAAAGAACTTCTAATCTCACGCCCGGAGAATGCCCAGAAACGGGCATTCTCCCCACGGATTTGAACTGCTGCTGGGCAGCAGTATGGAGGTTAGTATGTCAGAATTAATGAAAAAGCCCCTCTTTAACCCGGAAGGGGATACGGATGTCCGGGAACGGAAAATGGTGGGCGGAAACACCACCAATTTAAATGATTTTAACAACATGAAGTATAAATGGGTAAGCGACTGGTATCGTCAGGCCATGAACAATTTCTGGATTCCCGAGGAAATCAACCTGGGAATGGATGTAAAGGATTACCGCATTCTTCCCGAAGCGGAAAAGAGGGCCTATGATAAAATTCTTTCCTTCCTGATTTTTCTGGACAGCATCCAGACCGCCAATTTGCCCAATATCAGCCAGTATATTACGGCAAATGAAGTAAACTTGTGTCTTTCCATTCAGGCCTTTCAGGAGGCGGTTCACAGCCAGAGCTACAGCTACATGCTGGATACCATCTGTGAGCCCCAGGAGAGAAACGACGTTCTCTATCAATGGAAGGAGGACGAACGTCTGCTGGCCCGTAATGAATTTATCGGCAATCTGTATAATGATTTTCAGCGGGACAAAAGCATGGAAATGCTGGTAAGAACCATTATTGCCAACTATATCCTGGAGGGCATTTACTTTTACAGCGGCTTTATGTTCTTCTATAATCTGGCCAGAAACAATCGTATGCCAGGCTCCGTCCAGGAAATCCGGTATATTAACCGGGATGAGAACACTCATCTCTGGCTGTTTTCCAATATCCTTTTGGAGTTAAAAAAGGAAAATCCCGAGCTGTTTGCTTCAGACAAGCTGGAAATTTACCGGGAAATGATTAAGGAAGGGTGCGAACAGGAAATCAGATGGGGCCACTACGTTATTGGAGACGATATTCAGGGGCTGAACAGGGAAATGATTACTGATTATATCCGCTATCTGGGTAACCTAAGATGCCGGAATATCGGCCTTGAACCCATATACGAGGGCTATCAGTCGGAACCTGCCAATATGGCCTGGGTATCCCAATATTCCAACGCCAATACCATTAAGACCGATTTCTTTGAGGCCCGAAGCACGGCTTATGCCAAAAGCAGCGCTTTGATTGATGATTTATAGGATAAAGAAAGACAGCGTGAAAGTTATTTGCGCTGTCTTTTCTTTATCTCCATTTCAAAGGATAACCACAATTTATCATTGTTCGGTAAAATTTCAGTAACTATCATATAAAAAAATATTATTTACGTTTTAACATTTCATTTCCCATCCTGACATATGAACGCAACAGATATATACCTTTGGCAAAATGTCGCTGCAAAATCAACTGTAAACTATCCCACAAAAAATACCATCACTCATATTTCTACAAGTAATGGCATTACTGGTATTTCGTATTTTCTAATTCCTGCTCCATAACAGCCTTAATTTTGGCAACATCTGTATATAACAAATTAATTCCACGGTTATGCAGTGCAAGCACTTCCCCTAAATTTTCTGTAAGAATCCTGTTCAGCTCATTATGTATTGTTACTGGCTTATTTTCAACTGTATGTATATGGTCAAAATATTTTGAAATAGCCGGAAAAGCATTTTGAATCAAATAGGCATTTTCCTTTCCTGCAAATTTACCTATAATTATTGTATTGCATTTTCCATATTTTCTTTTCTTCTTTTCAACAATGGTTTCATACTTTTTCACTTGAGAACTTATAGGAATCATCCAAAAAAGCTCTTGATTCTTCTTATCCTGTATTGCATAAAAATGTGGGCGGTAATTCCCATTTTCTTTATTGCTCATCAAATATTTATCCTGCACCATATCAAAAAAATCATCTTTGATATGATAAGAATATCCTTGCCGTATCTCCATACACTGTAACATTCTCCTTTGGGCTAAAATACTCTTATGTAAATTCCCCACCGACACCAGCCGATGGGGAACATTTACGAACTATACCATTTATATCCCACCTGTATAGCAAGTGGCAACATTTACGAACTGAATCACTTATACCCCGCACCATCAGCAAGCGGCAAACATTTACTTTAATCATAGTATATACAGATTATGCGAAATAATCAACCTGTTTTTCAATCACTTTTTGTACGATTTCATTTTTATTCAAGAATGTCCCAACTTTCTACATGCAAATTTAAAATATTGTATGCACTTATTTTATCATACAATTAAAAAGATGCAATAACTAATAGCATAATGAATAAGAAAACGGTGCAACTCCTTTCAGGGGTTACACCGTACCTTATCTAAATTACTTCCTTACAACCTATTTAATCTGCCTACAGTCTTTCTTCTACCGAATCCCCCCTGTTTTTCTGAGCAAAATAATGAAAAAGGGAGCCCCAATTACCGCCGTGAGAATGGAAATAGGGATTTCCGCTGCCGTTGCACTTCTGGCAACGGTGTCAATAATTACCATAAAAATTGCCCCAAAGCCGATGCTGGCAGGAACCACGCTTTTATTGTCATTTCCAAAAAGCATCCGGGAAACATGGGGTACCAGCAGCCCCACCCAACCGATTTTACCGCAAAGGGATATTACCGCAGCGGTAATCATGGCTGAAGCAATAATCGTAATGGAGCGAATCAATTTTACATTTACCCCAAGGGACTTTGCCTCGTCCTCATGAAGGGAGAGCGTATTCAGCTTCCATCTGAAAAAGAAGATAATCCCCATGCCGATAATCATAAAGGGACTTCCCATCAGCAAATCCCTGTAGCCCACACCGGACAGGCTTCCCATCAGCCAGAAGGTAATCTCCGGGAGGGTGTCCTGAGGGTCAGCCACATACTTAATCAGAGAAACCATAGCGTCAAAGAGGGAGCCGATGACCATACCCGACAGGATAATCATAATGATTGTACTTTCCCCTTTTATTCTGCTGATAAAGTACACCAGCCCTACACAGACGCTCCCCAGGATAAAGGCACAGCTTTGTATACCAATTGAGTCAAAGCCCAGCATAATCCCCAGCGTTGCTCCAAAGGAGGCCCCGGTGGCAACACCCAGAGTATCCGGTGTGGCCAGCGGGTTGGAAAAAATGCTCTGAAAGGCTGCCCCCGACACGGCCAGTCCCCCGCCTGCCAATGCGGCCAGCAGAACTCTTGGCAGACGGATAGAATAGATTACCGTCCTTACATTGGAATCTACTTCCTCCATAGCCAGCCCTTCAGGAAGCAGCGTATTCACAATCTGCCCTATGGTGATACTGTATCTTCCTATTCCCATAGCCAGAACCATTACCGCAGCCAGAGCAGCCATAACACCAATTACCCATGCACTCTGCCTTGCCAAACTTTTCTTCATGAATACCTCCAATCAAGCCTTAATATGCAGATGCTTCACGGGGAGGATTGAACATTTTTTCCAACTGCTCGTCGGTCAGCTCAATGGAAAAATACTCTTTAAAGTAATCCTTTTCCACCTGTTTTATATCCATGTCCTCAAATAACTCAGGGTATACCGTCTTTGCCATCCACTGCAGGGTAACCCCTACATCCACTCCGGGAGTATAGGACCTGTACCATCCCAGGGGCATCTTATATACCTGTTTATTTTTTACTGCCGCTACCGTACTCCAATCGTCGCTGCCGATGGCATTCTGGTAAAGGTCCTCGGGCTGGGCTGAAGTAAAGTTGGTAATCAGAATAACATCCGGATTCCACTCATATACCTGCTCCATATTAATACCGGCATTGCCGGGAGTCTCTATGCCTTCTGCCACATTAATGGCTCCCACATGGTCACACCATGACTGACCAAAAAAGACCTTGCCGGAGGTAGTCATGGCAGCATCGCTGTAGGTAAATAAAATCAATACCTTTTTCTTTTCTTCCTCAGACAACGTGGAAACTCTTGCTTCAATGTCAGCCCGTACCCCTTCAATATAGGACTGGACATTTACCGTCACTTCCCGTTCACCAAAAATCTGGTCGAACAGTTTCAGCCATTCTCCTGTGGTGGTGACCACATCATACCCCCATTGGGATACCGAAACGCCGACTACAGGTATTCCTGCTTCACGGATACTGTCCGCCGCTTCTCCGCTGACGCCGATAACAATGTCGGGATTAAGCAGTAAAAGCTCCTCTATGTTTATATTTCCCCCTTCATAGAATTTAGTTGAAGCCTCCAGGTATTCGGGATAAATCTCACCCAAAACACCGTTTTCGGCAGCCGCCATAACCTCCGGTGCTACACCCACAATCTTTTCAGCGCTGCCCAGATACGCAGAAAGCTGTGCCGCTATGGGCCATGTGCCTACCACAATTCTGTTGATTTCGGCCGGGATTTCCACCTGGTTTCCATCATGGTCTGTAATGACCCTGACTTCTCCCTGAGGCTCCTCTTCTGCGCTTTCAGAAGATTTTTTCGTTGCTGATGTGCCGGCCTCCGCTTGGGTTGTGGCTTCTGTGACACTATCCACTCCTGTGGTGTCAGACGTATTTCCACATCCTACTGTACCCAGGGCAAGAGCAGCCACCAGAACGAATGACAAAAATTTTTTCATCAGTATTCTCCTTTTCATGTTCTGATACGGCATAATTAAGGATGCCATATCAGAACTAAATTTTAGTTAGTTTAAACTTATTTTAGTTAGATTATCATTGCTTGCATCGATTTGTCAACGTTTTAACTGATAATGATTCTCATCTTTTTGTTTTTTTCAAAATATCCTCTTCAATCCAGTCCATCAAAGCGTCAAAGAAAGGCTCTGTGGTGGGCATAAAGCCCTGACCGAAATGGTAATCCGGGTCCAGAGACATGACATAAAGATTTCCCTCGAAGCTTAAATCCTTATGGATAATCGCCTCATCCAGCTCATTCACCAGAATGCTCTCTGACTGTGCGGGAGGATAGAAGGCCCCATGACAATGCCATTTTGCCACCCTTACATCAATTTTGCTAAACAGCCCTTCTCTGGTGCGTTCCGGCTGCTTTACAAAGGTTTTTCCTCCGTCCACCGACTCCACTGCATAGAGAGGCATATCCGCCCCTTTAATCCGCCACCACCAGAAATTGGTGGGATAGCTTTGCCATTGGATATTGGGTAAATATTCCTTCATGCTGTCTCCCAGGGAAACGATGTGGCCTCCTCCCTTAAGATAAGCGAGAATCCTCTCCTTACAGGGAATCAAAAACCGGGCATTTAAATTAGAGGCCAGTACCACATAATCATAGTCCTCAAAGCAAAAATCCTCCATCTTAGCCGCATATACCCTTTTATCAAAAAAGTCTGCATATTTTCCCCCTTTATTTTGGAAAAATTTCTGGTGAAAAGCCGCTCCTCCGGTAATGATTGCCTTTTTCAGTCCAGAAGTGGAAGCCCTGGGCTTTCCATAATCAAATACGACTTGGGTATTTATTCGGGTATTTTTGTCCTTACACTCTTTTCTCAGAGAATGGTAGTCTTTTTTCTGCAGCTCTTTTTCCAGCCAATACAGAAGGTTAGGCCCCATCCTTCTGGCGGTCGTATTATCAAAAATGCCATAGCCAATCAAATCTGAGGCTGCGGCTGCCAAAATAATTCCATTGGTGGAGGCTCTGTCTATGTAAGCCACACACTTTCCTTCATTATCCTCCAGAATCACTTCCGGCTCCTGCCCTTTGGAAAACTGGTCAAGGTCAAAATAGCCTCTGCTGAAAAAGCCTTTTACTCCCCGTCTGTAATTTACATCATACTCTCTTATTCCCTCAAAAATGCAGGCGCTGCTTTCACTTTGGGTAAAGCGCACCTCCCTGTCCTTTATGTCTATGCTGCTGGGGATGTAGCCGCTGTTTCCCGGCAAAATCCCGGTGAAATTCTGCATAAAGCTAAACAGCGCTCCACCATTGTTCAGATATGCCCTTATTTTTTCTTTGAACCGGTAGAGATATACTTCATCAATGGTAGCCGGTAAAATGACCGCACAGTAATCCTCCAGCCGGATATTTTCCATGTCCTCATAAATATCCACATATTCCAGGATATTGCGGTAAAGCAAGCACTCCACTATTTCCCGAACAAACTTTCCTTCGCTTACTCCATCGTTCCAGGAATCCACATAGGCAATCTTTCCATACTGCTGAAGTCCGCTGTAGGCGAAAGGCATATCTCCATTTACTCCTCTGAATCTCGTTAATTTTTCCATTTACTCTTTTATTGGGTTCAAGTCCCAATGTTCTCCTTTCTTAGTTCTTAAGCAGCTCAATCTGTCTGCCCTTCATTCTGATTACCATTTCTTCCTGCAGTTTGGACAGCTCCCGGCTTACGGAGCTTCTTTCTGAGCAAAGAAAACAGGCCAATTCTTCACGATTGAAGGGTATGGTTATGCTCCTCTCCCCCTCCTCTTTAGCCAGCAGTTCAAAATAGGTCAGCAGCTTTTCCCTCAGCGTCTTCTGCCCTAAAATCTGTATTTTAGCGTTCAGTCTGATATTGTGTTTTGCCAAAGAAGAAAAGATATTTTCCACAAGCATCGTATAATATCCCTTCTGAACACACTCTTCCTGCAAAAGCATTTGGATATTGAGAAACAAAATCAGGGAAGCGCCGCTGCTTCGAATATCATTAAAAAGGTTTACCTCCCTGCTTAAAGCATAGGAAATGCCGAAGCTGTCGCCTTCCGTCATCCTCTTTACTATACTGTGGTG
>JBNMJJ010000089.1:0-8341 GCA_050873745.1 Lachnospiraceae bacterium
TAAAGGTGACGAAGGAACAGGCGGCTAAAGCCCTGGAAACGCTGGGGCTTTCCCCTTCCCTTCGAGGAGAGGCCCTTTCTCTGGAGCAGTTTGCCCGGCTGAGCAATCTATTGGAAGACAAAAAAACCGGGGATTAGCTCCCCGGTTCACTAATTACTTTTGGCATATTCCACAGCTAGATAATTGGCTCCCAAGAGGCCGGCAGCATTTCCCAAACCTGCAGGAATCAGCTTTACATGAGCAAAGCTGGGCATAATAAAACGGTCTTTTTTGGAAGTAATTTTTTCCTGAATTAGAGGCTGCTCCATCACACCGCCCCCCAGGATGATACAGGAGGGGTTATAAATATGGGTTAAGGTAGCCAGGCCCAACATAATCTCATCTACCCATCGGTCAATAATCTCCATGACTCTGGGGTCGTCCAGGGATGTAAAAATTTTTCTTCCATTATCCAAAGCCGGATTGTATTCCATAGCCAGCTTTACCAGCCCGGTTGTGGAGGCATATTTTTCATAACAGCCGTCGAAATAGTCATTTCCTGCCAGTCTGGCGTCACTGTGGGTAATAATAGCGCCGAATTCACTGGCAGAATAGCTGGAGCCGTGAAAAACCTTTTTGTCCGTAACAGCGGCGCCTCCTACCCCTGTTCCGTAGGTCAGCATCAGAAAGCTGTCGAAATCCTTTCCCGCTCCATAGATGGCCTCCCCCATGGCAGCAGCATTAACATCATTTTCCACCATGACAGGCACATGGAATAATTCTTCCAGCTCCCTGCGAATCTGGGTACCGGTATAGCCGGGAATGTTCTGGTTGGCATAAATAATGGAGCCGGCAGCGGCGTTTACCTGTCCGGCAGTGCTGATGCCAATGGCCTCATAGTCTGTATCTGCACTTTTAATCAGAGAAATAACGGTTTCCATTACATGGCGTGCGCCCTTTGCCGCATCAGTAGGAGTTTCCCTTACCTCTGAAAGAGCGCCGTCTGTACAGAGGCTGTGTTTTATGGAAGTGCCGCCGATGTCAAAAACAAGTACCTTCATTTTTCCTCTCATTCCGCTGCTTTGGCAGCTTTTTTTATTGATTTTATAGACGAAAATCATCTTATGATTTCTTACAAGTGTTTATAGAAACGGGTAAAAAGCCTGTATTTTCAATGATTTTTCCGTTTCTGCTTGTATCTTCTCATATCGCCGCATAAGCTGATTGCAAACGACATACTATCTATTCCAGCAATTCATTCGTAAGACTTAAAACTATTTCAATCGAATCTCATAATGAGTCAAAAAATATATTATTAAAAAAACAACACCAATAATTGATAGTAACATTCCAATACCTGTTCCATTGTTTTCCGGATAATAATAATTGACTGCAAAATGAATAGGTGTAAGCAAAATTGCTATCACTATAAAAATTAGTTCAAATTTTAATAAATCCTTTGTAGCTTTTTCTTTCTTTCGGTATAGCTCAGCAAGATTATCTTCTGCATTTTTTTGATAGTTTTCCATAGTAATCCTTTCTCCAGTGAGCAGGTCATTAACTGTTATCCCTAATATACCGCACAATTCCATCATAATTGATGCATCAGGACAACTTTTTCCAGTTTCCCACTTTGATACTGCTCTGTTAGTAATGCTAAGTTTTTCTGCTAATTGTAATTGTGTAAGACCTTTTTCCTTACGGCACTCGGAAATAAATTTCCCAATTTTTTCTTGATTCATTTTATGACCTCCTTGTAGTCACATTACCTAACAAAACCTTATTATAAAAGGAACTAACAGTAGATTTCTAAAGAATTCCACCGTTAGTTGACACATAAATGTATTCAAACACGCTTAAAACTTCAAATTTGCCGCTTTCTTTAACATTTTACCACTCAGATATGAATTTTTCTACTATTATCGCACCTTCTGCTGGAAGCAATAGCAGACAAGAGAGCGAAAGCAACGAACGCTTTCGCCCTCACATATTATGGTATTACCTTATATCTGCTCGTATCGTTTTATATCTCCACAGAAAATTTGGGCATCATTTTGGCACCAAAGCACAAAAAAATATTGTAATTCAAGTTGCCACGATATGTGAAAGAGTCAGTATTTGCAAAGGTTTTTGCAGCTCAATGCTTTTTGACACCACAAAATAAAATACAATTTTTTATTACAGGAACTTTCTGCTGCCTTTATTTATGTACCTTGAATACACATTTCTTAATGGAAACAGGGTCCCCAAGGGCAACTCCCGGCATATGAGGTTCTCCCGTCATACAGATAATGAAGTTGTCGGGGCCGATAGTGCAGTCGGCACTGGCAGTGGTCTGACCCAGGGAATAGTCTCCCACAGTGTCGTATTCGCTCATGTTCATGGAGGAGCTGTCTCCCGTAAGCAGCCGCTCTGCACCCTGCAGGTCAATCTGAATATCCAGATATTCCTGATGCACTTCGTATTGCTTATTCTCTATAAGGGCTGTTTCACATTCCATACAGTTGATATAAACATTGTCACCGTCCACTACGGTCTTTCCCAAAGGAAGGCTTTGCAGGTCGTTGTTCAGGATATAATCAATGGCTGTGTCCAGGTTTGTGCTCAAACCTTTATAATTGCAAATATTGCTTAATTTATCGAAAATCATCTTATCCTCGCTTTCCGGGCAATGCCGCTTGTTTTATTGACCAATCGCTTTATAGAATCTTTGCGCAATTTCCAGAGGGCGGGTGATGGCGCCGCCGACAACAACGGCGTGGGCTCCCAGTTCCAGCATCTTCTTAGCCTGGTCGGGATAATGCACCTTACCCTCGGCAATTACCGGAATCTTCAATTCTTTGGCGAGACGCTCCACCAGGGCGAAATCAGGGCCGTCTACCTTGGGAGAATAATCGGTATAGCCGCTGAGGGTGGTTCCTACAATATCAACCCCGCACTCCTGGGCATTCAAACCTTCTTCAAAAGTAGAAATATCAGCCATAAGGACAATATCCGGATACCTGGCCTTAATCTGGGCGATGAATTCATTGATGGTTGTGCCGTCCCCCCGTTCCCTTCGGGTACAGTCCAAAGCCACGATGTCGGACTCGGCGGCAACAAGCTCATCCACCTCCTGCATGGTAGGAGTAATATAAGAAGCATAGCCTTCCACAACACGCTTCACCAGACCGATTACCGGAAGTCCGGTCTGCTTTTTGATTTCAATTACATCACGGATACTGCTGGTGCGGATACATTTGCTTCCGGCTTCCTTCGCAGCTTTTGCCATAAAAGGCATTAAGGACATTTCCTCACAGTAAAGGGGTTCACTGGGGAGAGCTTGGCAGGAAACGATAATGGAGCCTTTGGTGGCTTCCAGAATTTCAGCTAAACTCTTTTTCATGATGATTCTTCCTTTCAACTTTATTTTAAATCAATATGTTGATTCTATTATAACAGAGTGGAATGGCACAGGCAATTAAAACTGAAAATAAATTCCACTGAAAACGAACAGAATAAAAAAATTTTATCGCAGAAGCAGACATGCAATTCATAAAAAAGATGGATAATTTGGTGAAAAAAAAGAGATATTTTTTATATTACTATAACAAATGATGAAAAAAATCTCCACGAATAAAATTGTGAATGAAAATATTTTTAGAAATATATTGACAAACAGCGGGCATCAATGTACAATTTTAACAAATAGCAGAAAGCTATTTACATATCTTATAAAGGAGGAAAATAAGATGAAAAAGTTACTTGCGTTACTTTTGGTTGGCGCTATGTCCCTTTCCTTAGTGGCTTGTGGCAATAACGCTAATGAACCGGCAGCGCCGGAGACTTCCGCAGCGGCTGGAACCGAAGCAGCACCTGAGACCAGTGCAGCCGGAACCGATACGGCATCAGCAGATGTTGCGGCCGACATTACCTTATGGACATATCCTGTAGGTAACTGGGGAGATGCAGCAGCAGTTGAGACTCTGATTGCCGGATTCAATGAGGTTTATCCCAACATTAATGTTACCGTAGAGCTTTTGGACTACACCAATGGCGATGATCAGGTGAACACCGCTATCGAAGGCGGTCAGGCTCCTGACCTTATCTTTGAAGGTCCTGAGCGTCTGGTTGCTAACTGGGGTGCAAAGGGTCTGATGGTTGACCTGGCTGATATTTGGTCTACCGAAGTGTCCGCAGCTATTTATGATTCTATCGAAGCTGCATGTAAGGATGCTACTGGTGCATATTATGAGTATCCTGTATGTATGACCGCTCATACTATGGCAATCAACTACGACTTATTCAAAGAAGCAGATGCGCTTCAGTACATCGATGAGGAAACTCATACATGGACAACCGAAGGCTTCCAGAAGGCTGTTGAAGCTCTGGTAGCTTACGGACAGAAGAACGTTGGCGCTGTATACTGTTCTGGTCAGGGTGGTGACCAGGGTACCCGTGCATTGGTGAACAACCTGTACGGCGGAACCTTCACCAACGCTGAACATACCGAATATACTGCAAACAGTGCAGAAAACGTTAAAGCTCTCGAACTGTTAAAGGGTATGAAAGGAATCAACTTCGACTCCTCTATCGCCGGCGGTGATGAAATCAGCCTGTTCTGTAACGGAACTCTGGCAATGGCATTCTGCTGGAACGTAGCTCAGGAAAAGGCTAATGCGGCAGATGTTGCTTTCGACATCTTCCCTATGGCATTCCCTTCTGAGGGAACTCCTCAGTTACAGGGCGGTATCTGGGGCTTCGGTGTCTTCGATAACGGAGATGCTGACCGTATCGCAGCTTCCAAGCTCTTTATCCAGTACATCACTCAGACCGATGATGTATACACCGAAGCAGTTAAGACTTCTACCTACTGGCCCGTACGCGACGTGGCTGGCATCTATGATGGCGATGAGGTTATGACCGAGTATGGTATGTTCATGCAGTACATGGGCGATTACTATCAGGTTACTGCTGGATGGGCAGAGGCTCGTACCGCATGGTGGAATATGCTGCAGAAAGTTGGAACAGGCACTGATGTAAAGACAGCAGTTGAAGAGTTTGTTACAACAGCAAACGCAGCAGCAACAGCACAGTAATATTGACAAATAGTGTGTAAATAAGCATTAGTAAATGTAGCGCACTCTCTCTGTGAAGCAAGTAGAGAGAGTGCGTTTTAAAATGAAATGAGGGGCGGATTTCATTACCGCTGTTCTCGTGTAAAGAGAGGAGAATTATCCTTGGTAAGTCAAGCATATACTAAAAGAAGCCGTGCATTGGTACGCAGGGAAACCACTGCGGCTTATCTATTCCTGTTACCCTCCCTGTTATTCTTCGTGGTATTCGTTATTTACCCGATGATTTTATGTATTTATACAAGCTTTTTCCACTCTACCATGGGGAAAAATGCAGTAGATACATTTATTGGTTTTGAGAATTACATAAAATTGTTTCAGGATGAGATATTTTTAAGGGCACTAAAGAACACATTTATTATCGTAATTGTTTCTGTTCCTACAGTATGTGCATTTTCTTTATGGGTGGCATCGGTAATTTATGACTTAAAGGGAGCAGCATGTTCCGCATTTCGTTGTATTTTCTATTTGCCTGTGGTTACTGGTTCTGTAGCCGTTACTGTAGTATGGAAATGGATGTATAATAACTATTATGGAATTTTTAATTACATCGGAACACAGACAGGGATTCTTGAGGAAAATATTAACTGGCTGGGGGACCCCCGTTTTGCTCTCGGGTGTATTATCCTGATTCTGTTTACGACTTCCGTAGGTCAGCCCATCGTACTTTATGTTTCTGCCCTCGGCAATGTGGACCATTCCCTGGTAGAAGCGGCACAGGTAGACGGCGCTACACGGTTACAGCTTTTCTGGAAAATTAAATGGCCCCAGATTATGCCTACCACTCTTTACATATTGGTTATTACCACCATTAACTCCTTCCAGTGCTTTGCTCTGATTCAGCTTTTGACTTCCGGTGGACCTGAGCACAGTACCGATACGGTAATGTATTATATCTATTATACTGCATTTAAGCTGTATGATTATGGATACGGTAATGCTATGGGTGTAATTCTGGCGATTGTTATTGCTATTATGTCCGCTATACAGTTTAAGCTGGCAAAGAACAATGATTAGGAGAGGAGGAGAATAAAGATGAAAATTAATCGTACACAGGTATATAAGTTTATCTCCATAGCAGCCATCATCATACTTGCAGTTTTATTCACCTTTCCTCTATATTGGATTGTTACCGGTGCATTTAAAACGAAAGCGGAGATTATTTCAGCAAGCCCTTCCTGGTGGCCCAAGGAATGGGTAATGACCAACTTTGAAAATCTGTTTGATAAGCAGTTCGCCCCCCTTTGGGAATTACATATTCCTTTTGGAAGTTTTTTCAGCGATAACGGGAAACCTATCGTATTCTTTGCAGGCCCCAGGGTTCCAGCAGCAATCCGCTGGCTGGTGAATACCGTATTTATGGCAGTAACGGCCATGATTCTTACCTGCGGCACCGCAGCAATGGCAGGCTACGCTTTGGCAAAGAAGAGGTTTGTAGGACGCGGGGTTCTGTTTACTTTAATCGTATGTGCGATGGCTCTTCCCAAACAGGTTATTTTAATCCCTTTGTTAAGAGAGATGTCTGCACTGAGTCTGTATAATACCATTTGGGCAGTTATCTTCCCTATCGTGGGCTGGCCTTTTGGTGTGTTCCTGATTAAGCAGTTTGCAGAAGGCGTGCCCGGAGAGATTCTGGAATCGGCTCGAATAGACGGGGCGGGAGAGATTAAAACCTTTTTAACCATTGTATTTCCCATGATTAAGCCGGGTGTGGGAGCATTGGCAATCTTTACCTTTATTAATTCATGGAACGATTACTTTATGCAGTTGGTAATGTTGACCAGCAATTCCAATCTCACCATTTCACTGGGTATTGCGAAGATGCTGGGTGAGGCTTCCATCGATTATGGTTTGCTTATGGCAGGCGCAACATTAGCTTCTGTTCCCATTATCATTGTATTCCTTATTTTCCAGAAATACTTTACCAAAGGAATTACTATGGGAGCAGTAAAAGGATAGGAAATTTATTTATTATATAATTTATTCAGAAAGAAGGAAAATGAAATGAGCATCAAAAAATACGAGGGTGTTTTTCCTGCGTTTTATGCCTGCTATGATGAGAAGGGCCAGATTTCACCCGAACGTGTTAAGGCTTTTACCGAGTATTTGATTGGTAAGGGTGTACAGGGGCTTTATGTGGGGGGCTCCTCAGGAGAGTGTATTTACCACAGCAAAGAAGACAGAAAAAAGACGTTGGAAGCGGTTATGGAAGCGGCCAAAGGCAAGATTGTCATTATTGCACATGTGGCCTGCAACAACACCGCAGACAGCCAGGAGCTGGCGGCTCACGCAGAGAGTCTTGGAGTAGATGCGATTGCATCCATTCCCCCCATTTACTTCCATTTGCCGGATTATGCCATTGCAAAATACTGGAATGACATTTCAGCGGCAGCGCCCAATACGGATTTTATTATCTACAATATTCCTCAGTTGGCAGGGGTTTCCTTAACCATTAACCTGTTGAAGGAAATGAAGAAAAACCCCAGGGTAATCGGTGTAAAAAATTCTTCTGCGCCGGTACAGGATATTCGGATGTTCAGGGACCAGGATGTAATCGTATTTAATGGCCCCGATGAACAGTTCCTCTCCGGTCTGGCAGCGGGAGCGATTGGCGGTATCGGCGGAACCTATGCAGTTATGCCGGGGCTGGTTTTGAAGGTGAGAGAGCTTTTTCTGGAAGGAAAAATGGAAGAGGCAAGAAGGATTCAGAACGATATTTGCAGAATTATTTACAAGCTTTGCGAACCTCATGGAAACATGTATGCGGTGATTAAAGAAGTAATCCGTATGCAGGGCGGCCCGGATATTGGCAGCGTGCGTGCGCCTTTGGCAGAATTAATCGAGGCAGATAAGGCTATTTGTAAAGAAGCATCGGATATGATTGATGAAGCCTATAAAAAATATTGCTCATAGAATGAAAAAATTAAAAACAGGCATGGAATTCCATGCCTGTTTCTTACAAAAAAGAAACAGGGGGAAGACATGGTTACAGCATCCAGCCTACTGTTGGATATACAGGTATCTTATAATCAATTTACGAAAACAGAAAGAAAAATAGCGGAATTTGTCATCAAAAATACGAATCAGGTGCTGTTTATGTCCATCACCGACCTGGCAGACGCCTGTGGAGTGGCAGACGCCAGTGTACACCGCTTTTGCAGGACCATGGGGTTAAAGGGCTACCAGGAGTTTAAAATGAAGCTTTCCTTAAGTATTTCTCCTGATGGGGCAGGTTTTAAGGACAATGA
>JBNMJJ010000090.1:0-8322 GCA_050873745.1 Lachnospiraceae bacterium
GGGCGTTCATTACAGGAGGAATGAACACATGACAGCAAATACAAATAAGCCCGGACAGATAACAGCATTATACGCCCGTCTTTCGCAGGAAGATACGTTAGAGGGCGACAGCAACAGCATTGTGAACCAGAAAGCAGTCCTTTCCAAATATGCGGCGGACAACGGCTTTTCCAATCCCGTTTTCTTTATTGACGACGGTGTGTCGGGAGTGACGTTTGACAGACCAAATTTTAACAGAATGATTGCGGAAATTGAAGCCGGAAATGTGGCAACGGTCATAGTCAAGGATATGTCACGATTAGGGCGTGACTATCTGAAAGTCGGCTACTATACGGAAATCTTTTTCGTGGAGCGTGACGTGCGCTATATCGCAATCAATGACGGCGTGGACAGCGCAAAGGGTGACAACGATTTTACCCCGTTCCGCAACCTGTTTAACGATTTTTATGCCAAAGACACAAGCAAAAAGGTACGGGCAATCAAACGTGCGCAGGGCATGGCGGGGGAACATCTGACAAAGCCGCCCTACGGATATATCGTAAGCCCTACTGACAAGAAACAATGGATTGTGGACGAAGAAGCCGCCGCTGTGGTGAAACGGATTTTTGATTTATGTATCGCAGGGAAAGGACCTATGCAGATAGCAAAAATCCTCAAGGCAGATAATGTGCTGATAGCAAAAGCGTATTATGCAAAGAAAAAGGGGAAAGCACTCCCCGATAATCCGTACAACTGGAAAGACAGTTCGATTGTTGGCATTTTGGAACGTATGGACTATTGCGGGCATACGGTGAACTTCAAAAGCTATTCCAAATCCCACAAGCTGAAAAAGCGGATTCCAACCACAAAGGAACAGCAGGCTGTTTTCTTCAATACCCATGAAGCGATTGTAGAGGACGCAGTTTTTGAACGGGTGCAGGAACTCAGGGCAAACAAACGCCGCCCCACAAAAGCAGACCGACAGGGGTTGTTCTCCGGCTTGGTATACTGTGCAGACTGTGGGAGTAAATTACATTTCGCAACCTGCAAAAGTTTCAACGGCTCACAAGACCATTACCGCTGTGCAAAATACAAGAGCAATACGGGAAACTGTACGGCGCACTTTATCCGTGAAGAAGTATTACGGGAGATTGTGCGTGGCAGGATATTTGCCGTGACCGCCCTTTTCTTTGATGACATTACGGCTTTCCGAAACATGATGTATACGCAACGCTCCGCAGAGACAGAAAAGGAAATGAAACGCAGAAAGCGTGAAGTCGGACAGGCAAAAAAGCGGATAGCAGAACTTGACCGTATCTTCAAGCGGATTTATGAGGACGACATAAGCGGCGCAATCAGTCACGAAAGATTTTTGAAGCTGTCCGCAGAGTATGAAGCGGAACAGCGGGAACTGGAAGAAAAGGTCAAGTCGGAACAGCGGGAAGTTGATACCTATGAACAGAATATGAGCGACTTTGACAGCTTTTCCGCGATTATCCGCAAATATGTGGGAATAAAGGAACTCACCCCCGCAATCGTCAATGAATTTATCAAAAAAATCATAGTCCATGCACCAGAAAAGGTGGATGGGAAACGGGTACAGAAAGTGGATATTATTTTCAACTTTGTCGGTGAAATCAATTTCCTTTCTGCTACCAAATCAGACAGGCAAGGCGCATAGGAACTCGAAAAGACGGTGTAGCCCTTATAATCGGGGCTATACCGCCTAATCTGAAATTACTTCCCTCTAACCGTAAACATTTGATTTACTGGGCTTTTCTCGACAGCAGAGCGACCGTCTCAACGGTATTACCCCTTTCCCACAAAAATCACTTTTCATTTTTCTTCTATTTCTTTTAGTGATATCCCTCTTTTATTCTTCCAAGCATTCCTACCATTAATACTATACCCTACAACTATGGCTGCTGCAAGAGATGGACTCGTAAATGCCCAATCCTGAGTAAAAGTAAAGTTCTCATCAATAATGCCCTTATCAAACAATATTCGCCGTTTATCAACAACTGATTTTGATAAGGATGTCGCTACATTATCAGCGACTTTAGATCCTTTTAACACCGCGAAACCTTCTGAAATTGGTTTACCACTCGCCTTAATTCCAGAACGTTCTTGCGAAATATATAGAATCTCTTTCTCATCATTCTTCTTTATAGACGGTTCTAATATTTTATGTCCTAATACTCCCAAAATCAAACGCATATTGTCAATAAATTCATCCATTTCAGCACGATCCATCTCTGAAATGGATACTTCCGCTGGTATATTACTATTTACTAACTCATATCTTTTAGATTCATTCGCCAGAATATAAAGATGATTTTCAAGATACTTTATATGTGCTTTATTCAAATTATTATCTTTACTGATAAACGCAATACATTCTGTCCAAAAATCTTTTTCAGAAAGATGCTGTTTTAGTCTAGTCAATATATTTTCAGACTCTCCGATATAAACTTGCTCTGCATCTGTTTCATCATTACGACCAAAAAGGAAATACACACCTGTATTCTCTATATCATCCCTATCTGCACAACGATTAACGTGAGTACGAGGTATTTTATATGCCTTTCCTGTCCAATTAGAAAGCTCGCTTGCCCATCTTCCATCTGCTTCTCCATCTATTAAAAATTGTCGAATTGTTTTTCCTCTCATTATGGTCTCCTCTACTACTCTTTCATGATTACTCAGTACGAATTTCAGAACTATTATCTTACTACGAATCCACTCCTAATTTTGGCAGATTATTTAAATTCATATTTTCCAATGTCTGTAACTGTTGTACCGTCAACTGCCGAAGTAATTCCATTCGCTCTCTTTGATTCTTACCCTGATTTATTAAAACAGCATTATAACTTTCTAAATTTGCAAGCACTAATAACTGGTTTAATGTTGCTGCATCTCGCATATTCCCCTTTACCGTAGGATTTTCATCTTTCCACTGCTTCGCTGTTTTTCCAAACAAAACAACATTCAACATATCTGCTTCATTGGCATATTTATAAGCTATCTGGACAGATGTCAATTCTGGCGGAATTAGATTTTCTCTTATTGCATCCGTATGTATTCTGTAATTTAATTTGGAAATCTCCCTATTCAAATTCCAATTCAAAGATAACCGACTATTCTCATCTGTCTTCAATCTCCTGTAATCTTTCATAATATACAACTGGAATTCAGGTGAAATCCAAGTTGCAAAAGACATAGCAATATCACTATGAGCATATGTTCCGCCGTAACGCCCCGCTTTGGAAACAATACCAATGGCATTCATCTGTGTAATCCACTTAGTCGGTGTCATTACGAAACGATTTAACCCCGCCTCATTTTTAACCGCCTCGAATTGCACACGGTTAAAATCAGGATTATGCAATTCTTCCCAAACCCCTAAAAATTCTATCGTATTTCGATTACGCATCCAGTTTTGAATCACAAATCTTGGGGCATCTTCATTTCGATATTTTGCGATATCTGTTAACGAAATAAATTCACTTTTTGTATAAATGCCTATATCAATACCTTTCGCATGAATTGTTTCCTTTATTATTTTTCCCATTATCCCTCCTGTAATCATATCACATACTTCTTCAACATCTTATTCACTATTTTCTTTTAGTAAATTCTACTGAGAAATCACTCATTTTCATCTTCCCACATCTCCCGATACGCTTCAACATAAAATTTGATGCACCCCGGATATACATATAAATATCTTCTACACACCTTTTTATACAGCCCCAATATTTTTTCATCACATGCAAAATCCAATAAATAATCGAGGAGATGTGACAACTCATCTTCTGATGCTTCTCTTCTGCACACATCTTCAACCAATGGCAGGTAGGCATCATACGCTTCTTGATATAGTTTACTTATTTTCTCTGCAATCTGGTATATACTTTCCGTCATCAAATCGCCTCAAAATACTTAAGTGCATCTTTTATTGCCTCCACTTTCTCTTTTGGTGGATGTTTTCTCGGTTGTCTCAATTCTTCCACGGCATTAGGTGCATCATACATTGTCAACCCCAGAGACTTCTTCACCTCTGCAATGTAAGCAGTATGTACCCTAAAGCCATATTTCTTCTCAACATATTCCTGTATCATTTTATATGTAATTCTAGGTTTCGGCTGATATTTCTTTGCTCGTTCTGCAATAGCATCCAAAGGCACTTTTCCTTCACCTTCTCCAAATTCAATCTTCACATTGATATGGCTATCTGGTGACTTGTGGGACAAAAGTACAATAGTCTCAACATGCCCCGTCCACGGAAACTGGTCCACCGCCACAGCCCGCTCTACCATATATCCCCTTTCCAAAAACACCTCCAAATCTCGCACCAGACTGGTCGGCTTGCAGCTAATGTAAATCAGCCGTTCCACGCCATAATCAATAATCTTCTCCAGTGCCTTGGGATGAATCCCATCCCTGGGCGGATCCAAAATAATAAAATCCGGCCTTTCCTCTATTCCGTCCAACACCTTCAGCACGTCGCCGGCAATAAATTCACAGTTAGAAAGTCCATTCAAAGCAGCATTCTTCTTTGCCGCCTCCACTGCCTCCTCCACGATTTCCACGCCAATCACTTTTTTAGCCACAGGAGCCATCAACTGAGCAATCGTACCCGTTCCACTATACAAATCAAAAACAATTTTATCCGGCTTACCATCCCGGTCATTCTTTCCCAAATCCCCGATATACTCCCTGGCCGTCTGATATAAGACCTCTGCCCCAAGAGAGTTCGTCTGGAAAAAAGAAAAAGCAGATATTTTAAACTTAAGCCCCAGCAGCTCCTCATAAAAATAATCCTGACCAAAAAGAATGTCCGTCCGGTCACTTTTTACCACATCTGCCACCGCATCGTTGGTAATATGAAGCAGCCCGGCAATCTTCCCGGTTAAGTCAAGTGACAGCATCTCTTCCTTCCACCCTTCCATCATCCGCTCCTCTTCCATCTGACCAATTCGGTCAGCTCCCGTTTCATCCCTCAACTGCCTTTCCGCCTTCTTCCAATCCTCTGCTTCTCCCCACTGAGAGGTGGTCACCAGGGCAATCAGAATTTCCTCCGTCTTTGCCCCTTTTCTTACCAATAAATGACGCAGATACCCCTCATGACGAAGCCGATGATAAAAAGACAGATTCTGCTTGGCAAAATAATCCAGACTTCCCTTTAAAATCCTGCGGAAATCCTCATCCACAATCTGGCAGCTATCCACCGTAACAATATCATAAAAACTCCCCCGCTTGTGCATTCCCAGTGCCAGGGGGCCATCCTTTATTTCATCTCCAAAAGAAAATTCCATCTTATTTCTATATTCGTATAGAGCAGGACTCCCCTTAATCCCTTCAAACCGATAAGCCTCCTGCTTTCCCTCTAAACAATTATCCAGAAGCCTTTTCACCTGCTCTTCCTTAATCTTCAACTGTTCCTCATAAGGCAGAGTTAAATAAATGCAACCTCCACAGACCCCAAAATGAGGGCAGGGACTTTCTTTTTCCATAAAAGAAGCCTCTTCTAAAGCAAGGAGCCTTCCTTCCGCCTTTCCCTTCCGCAGCTTATTGACTGCAAAAGTCACTTTTTGTCCCGGTAAAGTATTCTTTACCACACAGGTCACTTTTTTTCTGCTTCCATCCTCCTGAACCTCCTCCACAGCCACCATGCCCTTATTGGGGAAATCCACTCTCTCTACAATTCCGGTATAAATCTGTCCCTTCTTCACTCTAACCTCCATGATGCCGCTTTGCGGCATCTCAAATCCGTGGGGAGAATGCCCGTATTTGGGGCATTCTCCGGGCGTGAGTTTAGAAGTTCTTTGCGCATGCCCCTTGGGCATGATTTGCCCTCTGGTGTGAGCAATTAGAACTTCTTCTCACGCTAACCTCCTTTTATAACCCAGGAAACTCAAAAGAATTTCCTATATCACAAAAAAGCTGTTGTATCAAGAATCTGACCTCTTAAATACAACAGCCTCCATTCAATTCCTAACTGTTCAATGCTACACCTCTTTAAGAAAGAATCCACCCCAAATTGCCTGCGGTAACGAGATTCTCACTTATACGGCTATCATACCGCTTAGAATTTTCTAAAGAAAATCCACAAAGACTGCAGCTTGCGAACAGAAACTTCCCACCAATTTATTCCTCTGCTGTAGGTGCATCAGCCGCAACTTTCTCCTCACTGCTTTCCTGTTTGGGAATCACGATAGGCTCCGTGTCCTCATCCTCAAAAAAATCATCATCGAAGTCCTCATCAAAATCCTCTTCCAAATCCTCTATCACCTCTGCATGGAAATAACGATATACTGCATAAGCGACAGCAGCAATGGCAACCACTCCGCCAATAACGGCTAAAATCCAAACGACGGGGCAAGATTTCTTCTCTTCTTTTCTCATTGTATTACTCCTTACAAGCTCTAAAATTTCATCAAGTTTACTCATGGTTCCTTATACCCTCTTTCCTTGAATGTTATTTATATCATACCACTTTTATTTTAATTTTACTACAGGTTTGGGACGGAAAAATAACAAAAACATTAATAAAACTTTTTTCATCCCTCTTTATACTTTTTTCAATTTTGCAAAAGCTGCATACATCACCTTTTGTCCGGCCTGGTCAAACTCCACCGTAACCTGATAATCTCTGGGCCCCGGTTCAATGGCTTTCACGGTTCCCTCTCCGTATTTAATATGCCTTACCCGGTCTCCCTGACCATAATCCAGATTTTTGCTGACCGGCGCTCCCTTGCTCAGGCCGCTGCCCGCCAGTCCTTTGGCAATGAAGGGCTTGTTCTCCAAGGCAGTAGCCTTTGGCCTGACTACCGCTTTTGGTTTGGCAAAGCTCATATTGGCAGCACGGGTAGCCCCCATTCCTTCTCCCAGAAAGCTGGCGGACTGGGTCTGCCCTGTCCCGCTGAAACGGCCTCCCCCCGAAAAGCTGCCTGCTCCTGAAAAGCCTCTGTCACCGCTGGTCTGTCCTGCTCCTCCAAAGGGCTTTGCCCGGAAAGCAGAACGCTCATAGGAATCCTCCTGATAGCTCATTTCCCGGCGGGGCGCAGGAGCAGGCCGATTATCCATCAGCTCCTGGGGGATTTCCCGCACAAAACGGCTGACCGGATTGTACTGCGTTTCTCCCCGAATCATCCTCGTTCTGGCGCAGGTCAGGGTCAGCTCCTTCATGGCCCTGGTGATGCCTACATAAGCCAGACGCCGCTCCTCCTCAATGGCAGTGGGGTCTTCGTCAATAATGGTCATATAGCTGGGAAAAATACCATCCTCCATTCCTGCCAGATAAACCTCGGGAAATTCCAGTCCCTTGGCACTGTGCAGAGTCATTAACAGAACCCGGTTATTTTCTCCCTCAATGCGGTCAATATCCGCCACCAGGGCCACTTCCTCCAAAAACTCACTTAAGGCGGCATCAGGATGGGCCTCCTGAAAGACAGTAACCTTGGTAATCAACTCGTTGATGTTGTCGATTCTGTCCTGGGCATCCTCTTCATCCGCCTCTTTTAAGGCTTCTATGTAACCTGTAGTCTCCAAAATATCCTCCAGCAACTTCTTCAATCCGCAGATTGACGCCCTGGTATGGAAAACCTCCATCATATTGACGAATGCAGTCAACTTTCCCGCACTCTTGGCAAGCCCCGGAATCTCCGATGCCCGTCTTAAGCCTTCAAAAAAACTGATTCCCTGTTCACTGGCATAATTTTGCACCTTACTTAAGGTGGTGGCCCCGATTCCCCTTTTGGGAACATTAATAATCCTTTTTACCGCCAAATCGTCCCGGCCGTTATCAATGGTTTTCAAATAGGCCAGCATATCCTTGATTTCTTTTCGGGAATAAAAATTGGTTCCTCCCACCAAATCGTAAGGAATCCCCTCCCGGACAAACCGCTCCTCCAGAATACGGGACTGGGCATTGGTTCGGTACAGAACCGCAAAATCCCCGTAGTCCGCCTCCTGCCTGCGCTGTTTTCCCAGAATATCAAAGGAAATATATTCAGCCTCTTCATAGGCTGTATCAAACTGGCGGAAATGAATCCGGCTTCCCGCTCCCTGGCTGGTCCACAGAGCCTTGTCCTTTCGCTCCATATTATTTTGGATGACCTCATTAGCCGCATCCAGAATGGTCTGAGTGGAACGGTAATTCTGCTCCAGCTTTATCACCCTGGCATCCTGAAAATAATGCTCAAAATCCAGAATATTGCTGATGTTGGCCCCTCTGAATTTGTAGATAGACTGGTCATCGTCACCCACCACACAAAGGTTGCGGTATTTGGAGGCCAGCAGCCTTACCAGCTCAAACTGGGCCGTATTGGTATCCTGATA
>JBNMJJ010000091.1:0-8269 GCA_050873745.1 Lachnospiraceae bacterium
CATCACAGTCTCTGTCCAGAAAATAATCCATCTGCTCATTCTGGCTGATTTGGTTGCCTCCCGCATTCTGAATATCCAAAATAATGGTAATTCCATGACGGTCTTCCATTTCTTCCGCCGCCTTGATTAAGGACTGAATCATCTCCGCAATGAAGGTATCGTACTGATTGTAGACGCTGATTCCTATTTTAATCTGATTCTTTTTTTCCTCTTTTTTACTGCCCGGCCCACATCCGGCCAGCAGAAGGGATGCTATACATACGATAAGAACTGCCCGCTTGCTTCTTTCCATTATGGCTCCTTATTCTACGATGGGAAACAGTAATTTTTCATACTCTGTGCCGTATATTTCCTGCTTCGTTACGCAGTAATACTCTATTTCCTGTTTTTCCTGGCCCTTCATGCTTTCCATCTCATTCAGCAGGGCTTTTACGCTCAGATAACCCATGTTGAACTCATTCTGAAAGACCAGCTTTTCTATGATTCCTCTGTCCAAAGCTGCCACAATAGCGGAGGTGTTTCCGATTCCGTAAATTTTTATTTCCCGGTGAAGGTTTTCTGTTTCTTCTGTAATATGGGCAAAAGCCTCCTTATGGAGGGCCACTGCCACATCCGCCTTTTGCCCCTTTAGGGCTTCTTCCCACGGGATAATATGGGCTTTCCCCGTTAGCGCCTCCAGAATACCTGCCTTTCTTTGCTCCACACTGTCCCTTTTTGATGTAGTCTGCGCCAAAGCCACCGTCGGCGGCTCCGTCCCGGTCCAGTCTGCCAGAATCTCTTCTCCCAGACGCTTTCCCATAGCGTAATTATCCCCGCTTATCAACAAAAAAGAAGGGTCGTTCAGTCCGCTTTCCACAGCGATTACCGGAATCATATAGTTTTCACCTCTTAAATAAGGATTCAGCGCTTCATCATCACATACCGCAAGAATAATTCCTTCCGCTCCGTTCTCTATTTCTCTGGCAATGGCCTTTTGCTGTTCCTCGCCGTCTGCTCCTTCCCGCAGAATCACATAATTAATATTAACCGAAAAATAGTCCTCTGCCTGCCGCATGCCTTCCACCAGGGATTCCCAGCCGTCATTTCCGGCATTATACAGAATAACCGAAATTTCCTTCTGTCTCTTAGGCTTATCGTTTCCAAAGGTATATTGATAAAATATCCACAATACCACCCCAATCAGGATAAAGCAGACTATGCCGGTGCGCCAGGCCCTTTTATTCTCATTTATCATTCTCCTTTACCTCCCGCTGCAGGGGTATGCAGATTCTCACCCGGGTTCCTGTGTCCGGGACGCTTTTAATCCTTAAACCATATTTTTCTCCATAATATAATTTAATCCTCTGGTTCGTATTCTTCAAGCCGATACCGGAGCCCCTCTTTCTGGGAGAATCCCCTTTCGTAAGAAGTTTTTCCACCTGTTCCTTCGGCATACCGATTCCATTGTCTGTAACGTCAATGTAAATTTCCTCATCATGGGCATAGCCCTGAACCATGATTTCTCCCTCTCCGTCCATGGCCTCCATTCCATAGTAAATGGCATTTTCCAAAATGGGCTGGATAATCAGCTTTATGGTGGGGCAATCCTTGATTTCATCCTTCAGGCAGAAATATACGCTGAATTTATTTTTGTAGCGCACCTTCTGAATGCTGATATAATGCTGGGCGTGCTGAAATTCTTCCTCTATGGTAATAATGGTTCTGCCCTGGCTGATGGAAATGCGGAAATGGTTGGCCAGAGAGGTTACCATAGAAATGGCTTCGTCATACCGCTCGCTTTCAATCATCCAGATAATGGACTCCAGCGTATTGTACAGAAAGTGAGGATTAATCTGGGACTGGAGTGCATCCAGCTCATTTTTCCGTTTTTCCTCCTGCTGATGGACCACATCCGCCATCAGCTCTCTGAGCTGTTTTACCATAAAACGGAGAGTTTCTCCTAAATGCCGGATTTCCTCGGAACCTCCCACATAGATGTTTTCCGGATGCTCCAGCTTAAGCTGGAGGACGGATGTCTCAAGCCTGCGTAAGGGCTGGGTAATTCTCGTGGAAATATACTGGTTTACGAAAATCAGAATCAATATGGCGATAGCCAGAACGGTTATCCAGACTGCGTTTATCTGGCTCCAGTTTTTGTGTATGCTTTCTCTGGGGATGACGGAGACAATCTTCCACCCCGTGTAGCCCACCGTTTTTACATTGATAATTCTCTCTTTTCCTTCAAAAATCTCTTCCTGCGTGCCGTCCTCATAACCTGCTGCTGCCTTGTTATTTTCCTGATAGAGAGAGGAATTAATCAGATTCTGCTGGGGATGGTAGATAATGTCCCCTTCCTGATTAATCAGATACATATAGGATATGCCATCCCCATTTACCTTGGTAAAGAGCTGCTCTATACCGTTAAAGTTCATATCTACCAGCAAAATGCCGCTTGTGGTTCTTCCCTCATAGGTAAGCTCAATTCCCCGGCTGAGCGATAAAACCCAGTAATAGCGGTCATTACTGTCCACAAAAATATTCTGTACATGGGAGGAGGAAAAATGGTGGTTCTCCGGCTTGTTCTGGGCCTTGATAAACCAGCTCTGGAGAGTAACGTCCACCCCCTCCTTAAGGGTGCTTACCGGTGTTGAGGCAATCAGCTCTCCTTTACTGCTAAAACAGGCAATGCTTACCAGGTTGTCCCGATTTGCCTCATAAAGAAGGGTCATTTCCTTATCAATGCTCTCCTGTGCGAAGTCCGTGTCCTTAATCACGCTGTAATACAGAGAATCGGAAATCCTCATCATATTTCTGAGATAGTTAGTCAGGTTTAACTCTACCTGCCGCATTAACTGGCTGTTATCCTGAACCGTCTGCTTTTCCGAATTACGGATATAGGTAGAATACAGAATAATGCCGATGGACAACATGCCGATTACGGAAATCAGCGTAAAGGAAATCGCTATCACTACCTGCAAATTTTTTGTCCAGTATCTGAGGCCTTTTATTTTCATTCTTATTTCCCCTTATTGACTCTGTATTTAGAGGGGGAAACCCCATATTTCTTCTTGAAAACATAGCTGAAATAATTGGCCTCTGTGTAGCCTACCTTCTGGGCAATCATATAGCTTTTGTCCTCCGTATTGTCCAGAAGCTCCACTGCATGCTCCAGCCGTACCTGGGTTAAATAGGAAATAAAACTCATCCCCATTTCCCTTTTGAAGGTTACGGAAAAATAGGTTGCACTGACATTTAGGTGGTTGCACAAATCTTCCACGGAAAGTCTGCTGTCGGTATAATTTTCTTCGATATACAGCTTTGCTTTTTCGGTCATCATATTGGTGGATGCGAATCTTTCCTTACGGATTAGATGAAAAATCTTTTCACATCTGTCCTTCAGCCACTCCGTTACCTCATCCAGAGAGCGGAGTTTGCCCACCTCCTGATAGGGGTCAAATCTTTTCCCAAAAACCTCTTCTATTTCCAGCTCATAGCTGCGAAGCAGACGCAGCATCTCAATCAGGATTTCCATAAAGGTAAGCTGATACTGCTGGACCGTAATCTTACTTTCCCGCAGCCGGTCGATTACCTCATCAATGGCTGCCTCCAGCTCTTCCTTCGTTCCCAGCTTCATGCTGTACAGCACCTTTGAAAAGTCCTGGGCGCCGGAAAAGAGCCTGGCTTCTGTTCTGGGCTCCACATCATTAATATAGATGGCCTGGCTGCTGCCCTCCAGCAGAACACGGTAATCAAAGGCTGTTTTCGCCTCTGAATAAGAAGTGGCAATCTTAGCCAGAGAGGAATATTTGTGGCCTATTCCCCCATCCACGTCCACATCCAGCATTCTGGCCCCAATCTTACAAATCTGATTGATATGATAGACGTAACTTTGTATACTCGTGTTTTGATTCAGCTTGCCGATGATAACCACCTTGTCCAGATACATCTGCACATGGGCAGCTATGTGTTTTTCCAGATATTCCTCTGCAAGATTTTTCAAAGAAAGCATGAAAAGCTGGCTGGCCCCCCCCTTTTCTTCAAAATCAGCTCCCATCAGGGCAACTGCATAATAGGGGGCTGATAAGTCCATTCCATAGGTTTCCATCATGCTTTTTGCCTGTGTTTCCGACACCTTTCCTTCCAGAATGCTGGTAATCAACTGTTCCCTCATCATAGGAAGGCTTTTCTGGTAGTAATCAAAGAGATTTTCCACGTTTCTTCTCTCATCAAACTCCTTATCCAGATTCTCCTTCAGACGTCGGAATACCTTCTCCAAATCTCTGGCCCCTATAGGCTTTAAGAGATATTCCTCCGCCTCCAGATGGATAGCCTTTCTGGCAAATTCAAAATCATCAAATCCGGAATAGAGCACTACTTTCGTGTTCTTATAATTCTCTTTTACCTTCTGACAAAGGGTCAGTCCGTCCATAAAGGGCATCTGAATATCCGTAAGAACCACATCTACATGTCTGGTTTCCGTCAGCTCCAGAGCCTCCTCCCCGTTGTTGGCAGAGCCGACCAGCTCAAAGCCCAGGCTGGCCCAATCCACCTTTTTCTCTATGGATACCCGCACATCTTCTTCATCATCCACCAGAATCATCTTGTACAGACTCACGCTAACCTCCTTTAATGGTATACATTTGGAAAAGCAGTGTATAGCTACATTATACACTGCTTTTTTTATAATGCCATATAAAATTTATGCTATACATTTGAAAAAAGGCCTCCACAAAACCTAATGTTTTGCGGAAGCCTCTATGGCTTAGTTCTTTATGCAAAAACAGCCTATTTCTTCGCAATATATTTACGAATATCCAAAGCAATCGCTGTTACGATAACGATACCCTGTGCGATGTACTGAGCATTGGTATCCACGCCCAAAAACTGGAGACAGGACTTCAAAAGCTCGAATACGGCAACACCGATGACTACACTGGAGACTTTACCGATACCACCGTTTACAGATACACCACCGATGGTACAGGCTGCAATAGCATCCAGCTCGTAGCTCTGGCCCAGGTTTACGGAAGCTCCTCCCGCTTTGGCACCTAAAAGATAGCCTGCAATAGCATACATTGCTGCTGCCAAGGTGTAGATAATGACCTTCGTTCTCTTCACATTTACACCGGACACTTCTGCTGCGCTCTCATTTCCGCCGATAGCATACATATACTTGCCGTGGCAGGTATGGTTATATAAAAAGTACATGAATACACCGATGATAAAGGCAATGATAATTAAATAGTTGGTCAGTCTGAAACCTCCGATTAGGGTTCCTGTTGCGATAGCTGTATAATCTGCCTTGTAACCGCCAAGAGGAGTTGCATTGGTATAGACCAGACAGATACCATATACAATCAACTGCATACCCAGGGTTCCGATGAAGGGAGGAACATTCAGGTAGGAAATAACCAGTCCGTTAATCAATCCAAAAATAGCACAGACACCAACACAGATTAATAATACTATGAAAATATTCATCTCTCCTAAATCCGTATAAACCTTACCGGAGTAGTCTGCCCTTTGCAGCAGGGTTCCTGCGATACAGCCGCTCAAACCTACGATACGGCCTGCGGAAAGGTCTGTACCCTTGGTAATCAGACAGCCGCTGACACCCAGAGCAATGATTACACGGGGAGCCATGTTAATCAGAATATTCGTCAGGTTATTGGGGGTAAGGAAAGTGGGCTCCGTCAAGCTGACATAAACAGCCATAATAACCATCAAAATAATAATTCCATTATTGATTAAGAAATCTTTTATATTTGCGCTTGTTACGTTTGCTTTCTTCGTCATTCTATTATCCTCCTGCATTAAAACTGGGTTGCGTACTGCATAATGTTTTCCTGGGTCATCTCATCCCTCTCTGTGATTTCACCAGTGATTTTGCCGTTGCACATTACCAGTATCCTATCAGACATGCCAATCAGCTCCGCCATTTCTGAAGAAATCATAATGATTCCCTTACCCTGATTGGCCAGTTCCAGCATAATCTGATAAATCTCATATTTTGCTCCTACATCAATACCTCTGGTGGGTTCATCCATAATTAAAACATCCGGATTGTTCGCAAGCCAGCGGGAAATAATCACCTTCTGCTGATTACCACCGGAAAGTGACTGAATTTTCGTTTTACTGCTGGGAGTTTTGATGCTTAATTTCTTTACATTATCCTGAACAAGGTTCTCGATTTTTTTATGATTAAGCTTAACACCGCCCTGTACATATTTTCTTAAGGAGGCAATGGATACGTTGTCTGCAATGGACAAACAGCCAAGGATTCCGGTTCCCCGCCTGTCCTCTGTAATCAGGCCGATTCCCTGTCTTATGGCATCTGCTGGCCTTTTTATCTTCAATTTTTTGCCGTCCTTAATCACTTCGCCGGAAACAATATTACGCATACCGAAAATTGCTTCCATCAGTTCCGTTCTCTGTGCGCCTACCAGGCCGCCAAGACCTAAAATCTCGCCTCTGCGCAGCTTAAAGCTGGCATCCTGGAAGGAACGGGGATAGATACTGCTGAAATGATGAACCTCCAACAACAGTTCTCCCGGTTTATTGTTTTTGGGAGGAAACATAGCGGTCAGCTCACGGCCTACCATCTTGGAGATAATGTCATCCATCGACATTTCTTCCGCCGGCCAGGTTCCCACATAGGTTCCGTCTCTCATTATGGTAATATCGTCTGCTATACGCTTAATCTCACTCATCTTATGGGAAATGTATACCAGGGATACCCCTCTGCTTTTTAAATCCTCTACAATTCTGAATAAGGCCTCTACCTCGTTATCCGTCAGGGAAGAAGTAGGCTCATCCAAAATCACCACCTTAGCATCCATGGAAACCGCTTTGGCAATCTCCACCGACTGCATCTGGGAAATCGACAGCTCTCCCAGTTTCGTTCTGGGGTCAAAATCGAGCTTTACTTCCTTCAGCCATTTTGCCGCCTCCTCATTCATCCGTTTGGTATCTACCATGAGCCCTTTCGTAGGGTAACGGCCGCAAAACATATTTTCTGCTATACTTCTTGCCGGAATCGGCTGCAGCTCCTGATGAACCATAGCCAGCCCTTTTTTCAAGGCATCGTCGGGATTGGCCACTTCCAGCTTCTGACCATCCAGATAAACCTCTCCTTCATCCATTTTGTATATTCCGAAGAGACATTTCATCAGAGTGGATTTTCCTGCACCGTTTTCTCCCATGAGAGCGTGTACAGTGCCTGGGCGTAGATTCAAGTTTACATGATCAAGCGCCTTTACACCCGGAAAGCTCTTACAAATCCCTTTCATTTCAAGCCTGTATTCTGCCATCCCATTCTTCTCCTTTCAAAAAATCGGGTGCGCCCTTATGACGCACCCGATAGAGCATTTCCATGCCAGTACTTACTGTAATACAGAAAGAATATCTGCTGCATTATCAGCGGTTACTTTTACATAATCAACAACGTGAGTGTTAGGAACTTCTTCGCCGTTAATAAATGCAACTGCTGCCTCAGCCGCCGTATGAGACTGTCCAACATGATCATTGAATACGGTAGCGGTCATTCCACCGGACTGTACCAGTTCAAGAGCCTCTGTAAGAGCGTCTACACCAAGTAAGAATACGTCTTCGCCAACTTTGCGTCCAGCTGCATCCAACGCCTGCTTAGCGCCTAAAGCCATAGCGTCGTTGTTACAGAAGATAACTTCGATTTTTTCACCATACTGAGATAAAGCATCCTGAACTTTCTGCTGTGCAGTAGCCTGGTCCCAGTCAGCTCTCTGAACAGCGCCAAGTAATTCTACTTCCCAGCCTGCATCGGTAAGAGCCTTAACAGAATACTCTGTTCTGTACTTAGCATCGATGTTTTCAGGGTCACCCTGAATCATGATGTACTGAATCTTGCCATCGCCGTTGATGTCTACAACGTCTTTTCCTAAGTCAAGTAAAACTTCACCCTGGAAAGTACCGGACTGTCTTGCATCAGCGCCTACATAAGTAGCTTTGATTCCCTCCTGTACCCATCTGTCTTCTTCAGCAGATTCAGGCTCACGGTTAATGTAAACTACAGGAATGCCGGAAGCATTGATGGTGTCGGTAACGGTTGCTGCTGCGGAAGAGTTCACCAGGTTTACAATCAGCACGTCCACCTTCTGGGTGATGAAGTTGTTAATCTGGTTGGTCTGCTCTGCCTGGTCGTTCTTGGAATCAACAACGGTAATGTTAGACTCAGAGAAGCCAAGGCTTACCAGATAGTTTACCAGCTCCTCACGGAACAGGGTCATAAAGTTGTCATCGAATTTGTAGATAC
>JBNMJJ010000092.1:0-8231 GCA_050873745.1 Lachnospiraceae bacterium
ATGGAGCAAAGCGAAGGAATGAACCCTATTAAAGCTGTTTTCGTTTCCTTTTACTACTGCCTCAGTGAACCCGTGGAAAACTGGCTTAAGTGGCCGGTAATTGGCCTGCTGGTTCTGTCCGTTCCCTTTATGTGGAAGGCTGCATCGGGTATGACCTGTGCATTTAAGTTTCCGGGTCTGGTGGCCTTTATGGCATATTGTCTGGTTTCTGCGGGCTTTACCCCTAATTTATATGCGCAGGGGGAGCTGGGTGCAGGAAGGCTCCATAATACAATATATTTTATCTTTGTTTTTGCCCTGTATGTATTGACCTTTTATATCGTCGGGTGGATAAATAAGCGCTTCACGACAAAAAAAAGCCGGGAGGAGGTTTCCGGGACAGGCTCCGTCTTTGTCTGCGGGATGCTTGTGTTTCTGATTCTTGCCTCCTGCCTGTATGTTAAAGCGGATGAACGGTTGTATATCGGCTCGGAAGCCATGGCTGCCCTGGTGTCCGGGCAGGCAGAAACTTATAGACAAGAGAACCGGGAACGGCTAAAATTACTTAAGGATGAAAGTCTCAAACACGTCACCGTTAAGGCTTTTTCGAACCCACCCCGATTGCTTTTGTTTCATGATGTTTCTTTTGACAGCGGTGACTGGTTCAATTTTGTAGTGGCCCAATACTATGGTAAGGAAAGTGTAGTTTGTGAAGAGTAAGCTGAAACAGACCTATCAAAAAGCAGTTGAATATTGTAATTCCAGAAACATGGGGATATTGGTGAGTATACTGTTTCTTCTCAGTCTTTTGCCCATTATTTATGTAGGTTTGCATAACTATGCTACCGGGGATGATTACTGGTTCAGTTTGTATACTTATCGGGCCTGGGTGGAAACTGGTTCCGTTTTCGAGACGCTCAAGGGTTCTGCCAGAATGGTGGCTCGGATGTATGAGGAGTGGCAGGGAACCTGGTTCACCTTATTTTTGTTCACCCTTTCGCCTAATAATTTCTGGGAAAACGGCTATGTCCTTACGGTATGCTTTAGTCTGGGGCTTTTGATTGGGGGAATCGGTTATCTGGCTGATTTTTATCTGGTAAGAAAGTTATACTTCACCAGGGGAGCCGTCGCTATTATCGTCTGTTCGGTGTCCTTTTTGAGCCTGCAGTACATTCCCAGAACCACTTCGGGGATTTACTGGTATAATGGGGTGGCCCATTATTCGGTGCCCTTTTTTCTGGGATGCCTGGCTATTGTGCAGGCTCATCTTTTTGTAGAGACAAAAAGAAAGCGGAATTTTTTCATAGCCTTTCTGGCCTTTACTCTGCTGGGGGGAGGAAGCTATCTGGTTCCTTTGGCGGCCACGTTGGCAGTGATTTTGATTTTATTGGCACAGGTTGAGACGGAATGGAAAGGGAGGCTTAGATTTTCCTTCGACAGGAAAAATCTCTGGTTGCTGTTACCCCTGCTGGCAGAGCTTGCGGGCCTGATTATCAGCTTTAAGGCTCCCGGCAATTCGGTAAGAGGTGGAGAGGAGTTTGGCGCAGATTTAGGCTGGGCCATTAAAACGGTGTATTATGCCATTGACAGAGGCATCTATCTGGGGATGGATTTTTTTCGGAAGAATCCGGTGACTACGGTGGTTTATCTGATGCTGGCATTGCTAATCTGGAGCCAGTCGTGGAGAGTCAACCGGGAAAAGGTGCATTTTCGCCTGCCTTTGCTCTTTGTTTTGTATACCAATGGGATTTACTGGGCCAGCTATACCCCGGAAATCTATGCCAGGTCGGATGTGTCAGGAGGGGTTCAGAATACCTATTTTCACCTGTTTCTCTTGGTAACTCTGGCAAACATTATCTATGTGCATGGATGGCTCCAGGGAAAATTATGGAAGATGTGGAGCCGGAAAACAGAAGGTGGGCTTCTCGGCGACGTAAGAAGAAGCTGCCTGTATGGCATTAAATACAGGGAATGTATCCTTATCCCCTGTATGGCAGTGGGAACGGCGCTTTTGCTTTTTCTTGGCAAAAGCAGCGCAGTGACCAGTACCAATGACTACTGCATCGCCCTTATCCAAAGCGGCAGACTGGAGCAGTACGAAAAGATAAGGAAGGAGCAGCACCGCATACTTATGGAAAGCGGTGAAGAAGATGTGGTTGTGCCGGAGATGGAGGCGCAGTATCCTCTGTTGAATATGACCTTATCGGAAAATCCGGGGGAGAGCCGCAACATCGACAGAGCCTTGTATTATGGAAAAAGAAGTGTGACAGCAGTAAAGGTGGAATAATTTGGGCAGAGTTAGATATGCAGCAAAAAATATAGCCTTTGGCTATATCGGAAATATAACCTCAACCGTTCTGGGCTTTGTGCTCAGAACGGTCTTTATCATGAAGCTGGATGAGACGCTTTTGGGTATTAATGGTCTGTATACCGGCGTTCTTACCATGCTGTCTCTGGCAGAACTAGGGATTGGAACAGCATTAAACTACAGCCTTTATGCTCCGGTGGCAAATAAGGATTTGGATAAGATTAAATCCTATATGCTTTTTTATAAAAAGGCGTATCTGGCTATAGCAGGAGTGGTGGCAGGAATTGGAATCGTCCTGATTCCGTTCTTAAAGTATTTTATCAAAAATCCCGGCGATTATGGAATGCAGGAGCTGACCAGTTATTATCTGATTTTTTTGTTTAATACTGTCAGTACCTATTTTGTGGCCTATAAATACAGTCTGGTCAATGCGGAACAGAAAAATTATATTCAGACTAACGCACTGACACTGACGAAGCTGGCGGCTACCATCAGTCAGATTATCGTGCTTTTGCTGACGGCTGATTTTTTGTTTTATCTGTTGGCGGCAGCAGCAGTGGAACTGCTGCAGAAAATTTATGTCAACCGGTATCTGAACAGGCTTTATCCCTATTTGAAGGACAAAGATGTGAAGCCCCTGAGCAGGGAAGAAACTCAGGCAATTAAGGATAAGACTAAGGCATTGGTCTGTCATAAGGTGGGCGATGTGGCAAGACTACAGACGGACAGTATCATTATTTCCTCCTTGATTCAGGTTTCCCTGGTGGGGGTGGTGGATAACTATACCATGGTAATTAACTCTATTTCCGGCTTTGTGAACATTATTTTTAATTCAGTGATTTCCAGCTTTGGAAATCTGATTGCTACGGAATCGGGGGAAAAACAGTATGAGATGTTCATGATTTACCGTTTTGCAGCCAACTGGTTTTACGGGCTGTCGGCTATTGGCTTTTACATCCTGTTGTCTCCGCTGGTTTATTTGTGGCTGGGAAAAGAGTGGATGTTAGGCAATGGAGTAATTGCGCTGATTCTCATCGATTATTATTTTAAGGGGGACAGAATCGTCCTTTCCAATTTTAAAACGGCTGCAGGGGTGTTTGAAGAGGATAAGTATCTGGCTCTGATTCAGGGAGGGGTTAATCTGGTCATTTCGATTATACTGGTTCAATCCATGGGACTTATGGGAGTCTATATCGGAACTATCGTATCAGGGCTGATTGCCAATATAACCAAACCCTTCATTATTTACCGGGTATGCTTTGGGAAGGGAGCCGGAGAATACTTTATGGATACGGCAAAGAAACTGGCTGTTCTGGTTGTTACACTGATTATCACTCTGTTTTTGAGTAGATTCATTTTACAGCAGATAACCATAGTGTCCTTTCTCGTTACCAGCGTATTGATTGTACTGGTCTATAATTTACTATTTCTTGTGTGTTTTGGCAGGACGAAGGAAGTGGAATATCTGGTGAAGCTGGTAAGGCGGAAAGGAAGAAGATAGTGTGAAAACCTCGGCTGGAGCAGATTTTTGTAGTAAAGACAGGGAAAACATGGTAAACTTTTAAGAAGCAGACAGCATCGTTTTAAAAAAGCGGGATAAAGCAGATAATATGGGAATGGAAATGAATAAAGTATTGATTATTATTCCTGCTTATAATGAAGCGGAGAATATTGAACGGGTAGTGGACAACATTATAAAGAACTTTCCCCAGTATGATTATGTGGTGGTAAATGATGGTTCCAGGGATGATACCAGGAAAATCTGTATGAGACGGGGTTACCAGTTTTTGAATCTTTCCATTAATCTGGGAATAGGCGGGGCAGTCCAGACCGGCTATAAATATGCCAAAGACAGAGGCTACGAGGTGGCGGTTCAGATAGATGGTGACGGACAGCACGACATAGCCTATCTGGGAAGAATGCTTCCCCTGCTGGAAAAAGGAGAAGCGGATATTGTTATCGGTTCACGTTTCATCGAAAAGGAGGGCTTTCAAACCTCCATGTCCAGAAGGACGGGAATTCGGATTTTAAGCACCCTCATCTTTTTGTGTACAGGATGCAGGATTAAGGATGTTACCAGTGGATTCAGGGCAGTGAATAAAAAATTTATCGATATATATTCCGTGAATTATCCCACCGATTATCCTGAGCCGGAGGCTATTGTATCGGCTGTTATGCACGGGGGAATAATCAGAGAGTACCCGGTGGTGATGCGGGAGCGGGAGAATGGAGCCAGTTCAATTAATTTTGTAAGGTCGATTTATTACATGATAAAAGTAACCCTGGCCATACTGGTATGCAGAATCAGCTTTGGAATCAGGAGAGACCCTTTGGTAAAAAGAAAGAGAAAGCCAAAAGGGCAGTAAAGGAAAGGTTGATTGTATGATACCTGTTACGTTAAGAGTTGTGCTGATTATCGGGGTGATAACCTATTTTCTGATTATCCTCATGTTTCTGAAAAGAAAGGCACTGGCATTAAAATATACCCTGCTGTGGCGGGTAGCAGGTGTGGTTCTGGCGGTTATGGTGATTTGGCCCCAGTCTCTGACCTGGTTCATTCATCTGCTGGGCATTACCGGTAATATGAACGGCTTATTTATCCTGTGCATTGCCTTTTTAATGATGATTCTGATGTCCATTACTTCCATTGTGTCAAGGCAGGCGGAAAAGATAAAAAACTTAACCCAGACCATAGCCAGAATGGAAAAGCGAATAAGAGAAGTAGAAGAAAGAAAATAACAGCGATGAAAAAAGTTTCTCTGATATTGACCACATATAATTGTAAGGACAAGCTGATACAGACCTTTGAGAGTATAGAGGAGCAGGATTATCCGCTTATCGAGGTGGTGGTGAAGGATGGAAATTCCCAGGATGGCACAGTAGACATAATCAGAAGGTATGTGGATAGCAGTAAGTTTTCGGTTAAATGGACTTCCGAACGGGACAGGGGAATTTACGATGCCATGAATCAGGGGTTTTTGCTGTCTACTGGAGATATTGTTGTTTTTTTTAATGATATTTTTCTGGGAAAATCGGCAGTCACAAAGATGGTATCCTGCATAGAAACGGTCAATCCCGATACGGGAGAGGAGTTTGCAGGTGCCCATGCGGATTTGGTATATATGGATGGGGAAAGGGTTGTCCGCACCTGGAAGATGGGGCAGGGAACCATTGAAAAGGGGTGGATGCCGGGACATCCCACCCTGTTTTTAAAACGGGAGATATATGATAAGTATGGTCTTTATGATACCCGCTTTAAAATCAGTGCAGATTATGAATTTATGATTCGTTTTCTGAAGGGAGGGCAGAATCGGCTGGCTTATCTTCCGGAAACCATCGTTTCCATGTTCTACGGCGGCACCAGCAGCGGCGGTTTTAACAGCTATCTGCTGTCCCTGAGGGAAGGACACCGGGCGCTCAGGATGAACGGTATAAAAAGGGCATGGTTGGTTGATATTCGACGAAGCATCAGAGTGTTGAAGCAGTTTTCCCTGAAATAAACTTGATAAGGCAAAAAGCGGCATTCTTCATTTGGAGATAGAGATGGATATGGAAAAGAAACTAATCCAGATAAATACGGTTTGCAACGGCAGCACAGGAAATATTATGCGCCGGATTCAGCTTGCGGCCCAAAGCCGTGGATACCGGACCCTTTCATTTTATGGAAGGAGAAAGGGCTTTTCTGATTTGCCCTGTGAAAAATTCGGCGGCTTCATCAATTTCTGGGCCCATGTTGTCTGGAATACGATTACGGACCGCCAGGGGCTGCTTTCCTTTTTTTCTACCCGGAAGATGGTCAGACGGTTAAGAGAGGAAAAACCGGATATTATCCATCTGCACAATCTACACGGATATTATCTGAATTATCCGCTGCTTTTTGACTTTTTGAAAAAGGAGTATAAAGGAAAGCTGGTGTGGACCTTCCATGATTGCTGGCCGGTTACGGGCCACTGTCCCTATTTTGTCATCAAAAGGTGTGAAAAATGGAAGACAGGATGCAGTAAGTGCCCCAATAAGGGAAACTATCCCATTAGCTGGTTTATGGACTCTTCATCCTACAATTATGATTTGAAAAAAGCCGTTTTTTCCCATTTGGAGAATCTGACCATTATTTGCCCTTCGGAATGGATGAGAGAGGTGGTCAAAGAGTCCTTTTTAAAAGAGACCAGAACGGTTGTTATATCTAACGGTATCGATTTGGATTTATTTTATCCCAGAAAAGAGGGGGAAGGAATAGAGAAATATTCTCTTCCAAAGAACAAAAAAATTTTATTGGGAGTGGCGAGCATCTGGGAGGAAAGAAAAGGATTGGGTGTGTTTCTTAGACTGGCGGAGAAGTTGCCGGAGGATTACTTCATAGTTCTTGTGGGCTTAAACAAGCATCAAATGAAGCTGATGCACCATAATATGATAGGAATTGAACGGACAGAAAACCAGGAGGAGCTTGCCGGGCTGTATTCACAGGCGGATATTTTCATCAATCCTTCTCAGGAGGAGTCCTTTTCTCTGGTAACGGTGGAGGCGATGGCCTGCGGAACGCCGGTCATTGCTCTGGACTCCAGTGCGGTGAAGGAGCTGGTGAATGAGGAGAATGGAATTTTGCTGCACGAGCCAGAGCTTCGGGATTATCTGGATGCCATCCGCCGGTGTGAAAAGAGGAAATTTGACCCCTGTATGGTGCGTAAAAGTGTGGAAAAATTCAGCACTGCCAATATGACGGACAGAATATTGAAGTTATATGAAGAGGTTGGAGACGAAATAGCTTTTACTCCGGTGGCATATGAATAGGGCTTAAGGAAAACAGGGCAGGAGATGGATAAGATTAGATTTACGATTATAACCGTGTGTCTGAACGCAGAAGAATATATCGAATCAACAATCCGGTCTGTATTGACTCAGAAGAATGGGGACTACGAATACATCATCAAAGACGGGGGCTCCAGGGACAAAACACTGGAGATTGTTGGCCGGCTGACTGACGGCATGGAAAGGGTAAGGGTAATCAGCCAAAGGGACAGCAGCATTTATGATGCTATGAATCAGGCTCTGTCACAGGCAAAAGGGGAGTATCTTTTTTTCCTGAATGCGGGGGACTGTTTTTTCAATGAAGAGGTTCTGGAAAAGACGGATGAATTTTTGAAAAACCATGCCGCAGACGTAGTCTATGGCAATATTCTTTCTGTGGAGGGTGAAAAGAAGCAGCTAAGAAAATACGGCAGGGTCAGCGGGAAAAAAATCTATTTTCTCATAGGAGGCTGTATCTGCCATCAGGCCATGTTTGCCAGGGCCGGGCTGTTTAAGGACAGGCAGTTTCAGACGGGCTATCAGGTATGCGCCGACAGAGAGTGGCAACTATACCAGTTGAGGAAAAAGGCGTCCTTTGCCCCTATGGATTTTACGGTGGCATCCGTATTGGTGGAGGGCTTCAGCAAAAACAATGTGAAAAGGCTGGAGACAGAGACGAGAGAATGTCTGGTCAAATATTGCCCGAAAAGTATTTGGATATATGATAGTATAATGAAGCTGAAAAAAAGCCGGGCCATTCTTTGGCTGTTCAGGATGTTGGAAAGGAAAATGTTTACACGCAGATATGATGGAAAAAGCTCCTAAAATCACGATTGTCACCCCCGCATATAACAGCGCCCAATATATTGAGGAGTGCATTCTTTCCATGAAGAACCAAAGCTACAAAAACTATGAGCATATCATAGTGGACGGCGGTTCGACGGATGGAACTCTGGAAATACTCAAAAAATATGAAGGCACATATCCCATGAAGTGGATTTCGGGGCCGGATGAAGGAATGTATGACGCCATTAATAAAGGATTTAGGCTGGCGGGGGGAAGCGTCTGCGCCTGGCTTAATTCGGATGATTTTTATTTTCCCTGGGCCCTGCAGACAGCAGCCAGCGTATTTCAGAAAAGGGATATTCAGTGGCTTTCA
>JBNMJJ010000093.1:0-8193 GCA_050873745.1 Lachnospiraceae bacterium
CTCCATCCTGCTCCTGATACTCCGTTATATCACCGTCCTCAATAAGACGTTCCCCGTCAACGCTTCGTACCTCATAAGCGATATTGCTTACCTTATTCTTAAAGGTATCAATTATCAGGGAAATATTCCTGTCCTCCGCCACAGGGGTAAGGCTATCCTTGGTATATGCCTCCTCCTGTTTTACGGTATATCCATACATCGTATTGACTTTATATTCACCAAGCTGAACAGATACCACCGGCAGAGTGGCAGGCTGCATTTCCGTGGCAATATCTGCATTTTTCTTATTCATAAAGGCATCCACAACCAGCAGGACAAGCAAAAACACCCCTGCTGCGACGGCCTTTTTCATCAGCGATTTTTTCATCTTTTCCTCTTCTATATTTCTTTAAACAGCTTTTGCAGGGTATTCTCTACCCCTAAAAATTCTGTAGTTCTTTCAATCCCCGTCTTTCTTTTCTTTCCCTGGGCATCCTTCAGGGCACGAATCAGAATATTTTTCGGAGTATGCTCCATATCGATAAATTCCATAACCTGCACCTGGTATCCCTGCTCCTCCAGTAAATTTGCCCGGATTCCATCCGTAATCAGGGCTGACATCCTCTCTTTAAGCAGACCGTACTTTAATAAAGGCTGCAGAACTTCGTTCTGAATCTGAAGATTCACCTCATGCTGACAGCAGGGTACGGTCAGGATGACCCTTGCTCCCCATTTTACCGCTTTCTCCAGAGCATAGTCTGTGGCAGTATCACAGGCATGGAGGGTTACCACCATATCCACCTGCTCCGCAGCCTTATACTGGCTGACATCTCCGGCAACGAAGGAAAGCTGCTGGTATCCATACTTTTTTGCCAGCCGGTTACAATCCTGAATTACCTTTTCCTTCAAATCCAGCCCCACTATGCGGACGTCCCGCTTACACAAAATATTCATATAATAGTACAAGGCGAAAGTGAGATAGGATTTCCCGCAGCCAAAATCAATGATATTAATCGGCCTGTCTGTAGGAAGTATAGGCATAATATCCGCAATAAATTCCAGATAACGGTTAATTTGCCTGAATTTATCATAGCGGCTCCTCACCACCTTACCTTCCCCGGTCTGTACACCTAAATCCACCAGAAAGGGCACCGGTATTCCTTCCTGCAAAATATAATTTTTCACCTTATTGTGGGACAAATCAATTTTATCCTCTTTCTGCTGTCTTTTTTTCTTAATCGTTATCTTTCCTTTTTTGCTGATTAGTACGGTGGCCTGCAGGCAGGAGGCACTGATTTGGGCCTGTAAAAAATCCTTGGACAAATACTCCAGGATTCGCCTGGTCAATTCTTCCTTTTGCAGATTTACATGAAAAATCTGAGAGCCCCGGATTTCACTTACCTGATACATCAGCTTGCCTTTAAGCATCAGGGGACGTATTTTTACTTTACCAAGGCTTTCTGGATTTTTTGCTTTACTGATAATAATCTGGTACAGGTTTTCCCCAATACATTCTTCACAGAGTGTTCTGATTTCTTCCATATTCCGGTCTCCTAATGATAAAAGGCTTTCTTCTATCTAGTGTAATCTTTTTTCACTTAAGAGACAACTAAAAATTATTGTGATTTTCCCGGCGCCTCAAAATTTCATCATAAAGAAGAAGCTGCAGCATATTCTTCTGCACTTCTCTGGAAATATGATTTGCAGCAGGAACAAGGCGAAGAATGGTATCTGTCAGTCTGAGCAAGGCTGCCTGGTCTGGATATTCATCATAAATGTAGCTTTCCCTAAAATCCATTTGGTCCAAAACTCTGACTACAACGGCAAGATATTGCTTCACTTCCAAGGGGTAATGCTGCCGCATATAATCTCTGTCCGATAAACGGCCTGCAGCGGGTGCATTCTGTAAAAATTCAGGATAGGTCATAAAAAAGGGTAAGGGTGGTCTTGTATCCATACAAATATCTCTCATTTTTTCTTTTATTATATGCAAAAAGACAGGTCAGCGACCTGCCTTTTAAACTGGTTTTATTTAATTGTATTGATTCTTGCCAATGCTCTGAGCAATGCAGTTTCCGCTCTGGCAATATCGGTATCTCCCTTTCCTTCCCGTAGGCGGCTCTGGGCACGTTCTCTGGCAGCCTCAGCACGGTGAAGATCAATCTCGTCCGGCCATTCAACAATCTCTGCCATAATGGTAACCTTATCCTGTAAAATGGTGGCAAAGCCTGCATGTAAAGCAGCCTCTTTCTTCTCCTCTCCGGTAATGGTCAGCACTCCGGGCTTTACAATTACCGTCATGGGAATATGGTTACGATAGACACCGATTTCTCCCTCCGTAGTATTAAACTCAACCATTGAAGCCTGGTCTTTGTAAAACACACGGTCAGGGGTAATGATTTCTAACTCAAAATATCTTTCATCTGCCACTTTTCTTTAACCCTCATTTCCAGCATCGCTTGTCCGTACAGTTACTTATTTTACTCTTGCCAGTACGTCATCAATGCTTCCTGCATTCAGGAAGTAGCTTTCCGGAATATCATCGTGCTTGCCTTCCAGAATCTCTTTGAAGCCACGGATTGTTTCGTTAATGGGCACATATTTTCCTTCCATACCGGTAAACTGTCCGGCAACGAAGAAGGGCTGGGACAGGAATCTTTGTACCTTTCTTGCACGGGATACTACCAGCTTATCCTCTTCTGACAACTCGTCCATACCAAGAATAGCAATAATATCCTGTAATTCCTTATATTTCTGCAAAATTTCCTGTACTCCACGGGCTACGCTGTAGTGTTCCTCACCCAGGATTCTGGGGTCAAGGATACGGGATGTAGACTCCAAGGGGTCAACTGCCGGATAAATACCCAGCTCCACAATGGAACGGGATAAAACGGTGGTTGCATCCAAGTGAGCAAAGGTGGTTGCCGGAGCCGGGTCGGTCAAGTCGTCCGCAGGCACATATACCGCCTGAACGGATGTGATGGAACCGTTCTTTGTAGAAGTAATACGCTCCTGAAGAGCACCCATTTCCGTCTGTAATGTAGGCTGGTAACCTACTGCTGAAGGCATACGGCCAAGCAGAGCAGAAACCTCTGAACCTGCCTGGGTAAAACGGAAGATGTTATCGATAAACAGCAGCACGTCCTTTCCACCCTTATCACGGAAATACTCTGCCATGGTAAGTCCCGTCAGACCAACTCTCATTCTGGCTCCGGGGGGCTCGTTCATCTGTCCGAATACCATGGTGGTTTTATCAATAACTCCGGTATCCGTCATTTCATGGTACAAGTCGTTTCCTTCACGGGTACGCTCACCTACTCCGGTAAATACAGAGTATCCGCCGTGCTCCGTTGCAATGTTTCGAATCAACTCCTGAATCAAAACGGTTTTACCTACACCAGCACCGCCGAAAAGACCAATTTTACCACCCTTCTGGTAAGGGCAAAGAAGGTCTACGACTTTGATACCGGTTTCCAGCAGCTCTGATTCTGTTGCCTGCTCGGAAAACTCCGGTGCCGCCCTGTGAATGGGGTCGTAGGACACCGCATCCGGTGCAGGCTTATTGTCGATGGGCTCACCCAATACGTTGAAAATACGGCCTAAAGTATTTTCACCAACGGGTACGGAAATAGGCGCTCCTGTAGCTAACGCATCCATTCCCCTTACCAGTCCGTCTGTGGGGCCCATGGCAATACATCTAACAATATCATCACCCAGATGCTGTGCCACCTCTACAACCAGTGTTTCACCGTCTTTTCTGGTGATTTTGATTGCTTCGTTAATTTCCGGCAAGTTACCTTCCTGGAACTTTACGTCTAAGACGGCACCGATAATCTGTGTGATTTTTCCTATGTTTGTTCCTGCCATCACTGTTTCCTTTCTATCTGTTTTTCTCATTCTGCCAAAGCCCTTCCTCTATGGGCTGGCTGCATGTGCATAATTAACTGCCTTTTGGCAATTAACCTGCTGCCCTTACAGGGCTTAAGAAATTGCCTGCGCTCCGGCAATAATTTCTGTTAATTCCTGTGTAATGGAACCCTGGCGGGCCCGGTTATACAACAGGGTCAAATCACTAATCATTTCTTCTGCGTTACTGGTTGCGGAATCCATTGCCTGCATTCTCGCACCGTTCTCACTGGCTACTGCCTCAACCATCCCGCCATAAATCAGGCTGGTAACATATTTGGGAATCAGCAAAGCCAGAGCTTCTTCCTCCCTGGGCTCAAAGTTCATGGGAATATTATCCTGCTCCTGAACCTCTTCGCCGCCTGCTTCTACAGGAAGAAGCTTCATTAAAACAGGCTCATGAACCACTGTGTTTTTAAAATGGGTATAGGCCAGATAAATTTCCCCAACCTCTCCCCGGCTGTAAATATCCAAAGCCTCTTTGGCAATCTCCATGGCATCCTGATAGGAAGGCTCTTCGACTATATCGGAGTAATCTCCCGCCAGTTCGTATTTCATCCTTACCATGGCATCTCTGCCCTTTTTACCAATGGTGGTGATTTTAAGGTTTTCTTTCTGAAAATCACCCTGAGTAATGAGCTTTACAACGTTGGAATTGTAGCCCCCTGCCAATCCCCGGTTAGAAGTAATCATAATGACCAACTGCTTGTCCGAACCGGTAGACTTAAGATATGGATGGTCTACATTGCCGGATTTGGCAAGCATCTTCTGTACGGTCTGGTACATACCGGTAAAATAAGCCTGGGACTGCTCTGCCCGCTGCTTTGCTCTCTGCAGCTTAACGGTGGAAACCAGTTTCATTGCTTTCGTGATTTGCTGGGTACTTTGTATACTACCCTTACGCCTTTTTATGTCTCTCATGGAAGCCATAATCTATCACCTTTTCCTAATTAAACTGCTTCTTGAACTCTTCAATAGCCTGCTTTAATGTGCTTTCCGTTGCATCGGAAATTACCTTTTCCGCAGCGATGGACTGGGGAACATTCGGATATTTTGTATCCAAAAATTCAAAAAATTCTTTTTCAAAACGGGTAATATCTTCTACCGCTACATCCAGTAAGTACTTGTTGGTTGCAACATAAATAATAATAACCTGATACTGTACCGGCATGGGCTGGTACTGAGGCTGTTTTAAAATTTCCTTAATTCTTTCACCCTGCGCCAGCTTCTCCTTGGTATCTGCATCCAATTCGGAACCGAACTGGGCAAAAGCCGCCAGCTCACGATACTGCGCCAGCTCCACACGGATAGGAGCGGCAATCTTTTTCATCGCCTTAATCTGAGCAGCGCCACCAACTCGGGATACGGAAAGACCCGCATTTACCGCCGGACGGAAACCGGAATTGAACATTTCTGTTTCCAGATAAATCTGGCCGTCCGTGATGGAAATTACGTTGGTAGGGATGTAGGCAGATACGTCACCCGCCTGGGTTTCGATAATGGGCAGCGCCGTCAGGGAACCGCCGCCGTATTCCTCATTCATTCTGGCCGCTCTTTCCAGCAGTCTGGAATGCAGATAGAATACGTCACCGGGATAAGCCTCACGTCCGGGGGGTCTCTTAAGAAGCAGTGACAGCGTACGATAAGCGGCTGCATGCTTGCTCAGGTCATCATAAACCACCAGAACGTCCTCTCCTCTTTCCATCCATTCTTCACCGATGGCACATCCAGAGTAGGGTGCAATATACTGCAGGGGTGCCAGCTCACTGGCAGTAGATACGACTACCGTAGTGTAAGCCATAGCTCCGGCTTCTTCCAGTGTTTTTACTATGTTAGCAACGGTGGATGCTTTCTGACCGATAGCTACATAGATACACTTAACTCCCTGTCCCTTCTGGTTGATAATGGTATCGATGGCAATCGCCGTTTTTCCGGTCTGTCTGTCACCGATAATCAACTCTCTTTGTCCCCTTCCGATAGGAACCATGGAGTCAATAGCCTTAATACCGGTCTGTAAGGGTGTGTCTACAGACTTTCTCGTAATAACACCGGAAGCAACTCTTTCAATCTGACGATATTTGTCGGTTGCAATGGGTCCTTTTCCATCAATTGGCTGTCCTAAGGAATTTACTACACGTCCTGATAATGCATCACCTACAGGTACCTCTACTACTCGCCCTGTGGTCTTAACGATATCTCCTTCGTTAACGTTTCTCTGATTTCCTAATAAAACCGCACCTACGTTATCCTCTTCCAGGTTTAATACCATTCCATATACTTCACCGGGGAATTCCAACAATTCTCCCTGCATTGCATTTTCCAAACCGTGCACACGAGCTATACCGTCGGCCACCTGAATAACGGTACCCACATCAGACACTTCCATATCTGCGGCATATCTCTTAATCTGATCCTTAATGACTGAACTAATCTCTTCTGGTCTTAAATTCATGGATCTTACGCACCTTTCTTTTTATTTACCTTTGTGTTACTTGAACTTTATCTGCTAAACCTGCAGGTTCAGCAGTTCTTTTTGTAACTGGTTCAGTTTTGTCTGAATACTGCTATCTACAACTCTGTCTCCGATTCGAATCTGCATTCCGCCCAATAAATCGGGGTTAATGTCGTAATGCATTTCCATTTCCTTAAAGGAAGTAGTACTCAGTAATCTCTTGCGGATTTCTTCTTTCTTATCCTCTTTCAGGCTCTGGGGCGTAATAACATAGGCAACGCCTATCCCCTTATGCTCCTTCATGCGGCAGATAAAATAATCCAATATATCAAGCAGGGAATCACATCTGCCTTTTTGGATAATTACCTTCAGGAATCCAATCAGCTCTTTGCTGATTCTGCCGGAAAAGACACTTTCTGAGATATTCACCTTTTCCTGGGCAGGAATCCTTGGATTATTTAATAAGAGAAGATAATCCGGATTGTCGCACAATACCTGTCTCACACCGGTAATTTCTTCCAGCATGGCATCGGTAGTGGCTTCTTCTACGGCCAGTTCAAACAAAGCTTCACCATATGTTTTTGATATTAGCTTAGCCATGTACTGTCACCTATTTCTTTCAATGTTTCATCAATAAGACTGTCCTGAATGGTCACATCCATAGATGATGCTACCACCTTGCCTGCCATCAGTGCCGCTACAGAAACAATCTCTCTCTTCACCTCATCAGCCATCTTCTGTTTCTCCAAAACAGCTTCCTGTCTTGCTCTCTCCAGAATGGTGGCTGCCTCCGACTTCGCCTCGGCAATAATGCGGTTTTCATTGGCAAGGCCTCTTTTTCTGGCCTCACTTAAAATCTCTTCCGCTTCTTTATTGATGTTTTTCAGTTTTGCTTCATACTCTTCCCGAAGGGCATTTGCTTTTTCCTGATTCGTCTCGGCATCTTTAAGCTGTGTCTGGATGGTTTCCTGTCTCTTCTTTAAAAAGGCTCTCGCCGGATTAAAAAGGAAATAAGACATAACCAAAAACAATGCAAATACGGCAATAATCGTGAGTACGGAGTCTGCCAACAACTGAAAATCCAAGTCAAACAATCTGGGTGTCATTTCTGCTGCTGCAAGTACACAGGTGGTACTTAATAATGTATTCAAGTTGGTGCCTCCTTTCGTTATAATTTAACCCTGGAAGGCTTATAATAAAGGTTTTACGAATAACAGAAGCATCGCAATTAACAGACCATAAAGACCGGTTGTCTCGGCAACTGCCTGACCAAGCAACATGGTAGAGGTAACGTCAGATTTTGCACCGGGGTTACGTCCTACTGCTGCTGCTGCGTGTCCTGCTGCGATACCCTGACCTACACCAGGTCCGATACCGGCGATAACTGCTAATCCTGCACCAATTGCTGAACATCCTAAAATAAAGTTTTCATTGAATTCCATTTTGTTTTCCTCCTGATTTTTCTGTTTTGTTCTTCTCTCTATTCTGTTGTCATAGCGTCTGAAATATAGGTCATGGTCAGCATACAGAATACATAAGTCTGAATTGCTCCCGAGAACAAATCAAAGTATACATGCAATGCTGCCGGCCAGATAATGGCAATCTTTGACAACAACCCGTATACCAGCGCCATCATTACCGTTCCGGAAAGGACGTTGGCAAACAAACGCAAAGATAAAGAAATCGGCACTGCCACATCACCTATAATATTGATGGGCGCCCAAATCGGCCATGGATTGCACAGGCCTTGAATTACCCCTTTGACTTTCTGATATTTAAATTTGTTAAAATGGATTAAAGTAAAGGTCATTAATCCCAGGGGAAGGGTTACTCCATAGTCTGCTGTTGGCGGACGA
>JBNMJJ010000094.1:0-8085 GCA_050873745.1 Lachnospiraceae bacterium
CCACCGGAAGGTCACAGATACTCATTCCGTCCCGCTCCGCTCTGAGCAGGATTTCTATGGTGTAGAACCATCCGTTTTCCTGGCTGCTTTCTTTTACCAGACGTTCAGCCGCTTCCTTCCTTAAAAAGGTAAAGCCGCATACCGCATCCGTAGCCTTCATCTGGAAAACGGCCTTTAACAGAAAGACCAACCCGGCAGAGGTGATTTTTCTGTACCACTTACGGCCTCTGGTAACCGATTTTTTATTAAACCGGCTTCCGTTCACATAATCCAGGTACGGCAGGGTTTCAAACAAGTGGATGGTCTTTCCCAGATATTTTAAATCCGTGGATAAATCAATGTCCATATAGCCTACAATATCGCTTTTATTCAGTTCAATTCCCTTTCTGAAGGCCACGCCCACGCCTCTTTCCCCTACCCGTACATAGCTTACCTGGGGATATTTTGCTGCCAGCCTTTTTCCGATTTGCGGCGTTTCATCCTGGGAACCGTTGTCCAGAATCAACAGCCGATAGGGAATAGACACGTTCTTTTGCATATACTCCACGGTTTTTTCAATCCCCTTTTCCAGACGCAGCCTTTCGTTTAAGACCGGAAACAGCAGAGTAATGCTCTTTGCTTCTTTTTTCAATCCTTTACCACCTTTTCTATATCCGAAATCAAATAACGCTGATGCTTAAAAATAAGATTCAGAAGGACGGACAAATATTTCAGTACAATGGTCAGCAGACCAAAGACGCCGCAAAAGCCAATGGCCAGAAAGCCCATGGTGGACATCCACCCTTCTACCACTGCGGTTTTTGCAAAATAATCGTACAGGATATAAATACCTACTCCCACGCTGATGAGCAAAAAGACGCAGCTAACCAACAGGGAGACTCTTTCCATTGCATTGGTAAAATAAATAAAGGAGTCTAAGGCCAGAGAAAACCTTTCTCCGGTTTTTGCTAAAGCCCGGCTGCCCTGCCTGTCTGTGGAGCGGTATTGAATCAGGGCGGTGGAAAGGCCGCAGTTGGCATATACTGCCTTTCGGTAAGGAATATACTGTCCTACGGACTTTACCCGGTTGACCGCCCTTCTGGACACCAGACGGAAGGTTTGGGGGCCGATTTTCGTTTTTCCCCGGCTGGTGGCGTTAAACAGAGCATAGAATATGCGGGAAGTAAACTTCCCCTTTTTCCCCTGTCCTGCTGCCACAATGTCGTTTCCTTCCAGCAGTTTTTCATAGACCTCCGCTAAAAGCTCCGGGTCATAGTCCACGAAAAGGCTGTCAAACTCATAGATAAAATCCCCGATGGCCAAATCCCGGCCTGCATTCATGGCGCTTTCCAGTCCGTGATAAAAGCTCATATGCACGATATTCACCATTACCGGAGCCGGATTCGTCTTAAGATATTCCTTCAGCGTCTCTACGGTTTTGTCTACACAGCCGTCGTCCACACAGACGATTTCATACTGGCTGAACCTCTTTTCCACCACAGGCAGTATCTGCTGCAGAAAGGGAACAATCAGGCTCTGGGCATTATGCAGATAAAGAACCAGCGAAACAAATTTCTTTTCTATTCTTTTTTCTTCCATCTTTCCCTCTTCGTAAAGTTAGAACTTCTAGGCGCATGCCCTTTGGGGGCATGATTTAGCCCTCTGCTGTGAGCCTTTAGAAGTTCACTTTACACTATTGTAAATACTCATCCAAATCATAAACCGTATTGATTTTCCCGGAAAGGACGCTCACCAGAGTAGGGTTCTGACAGGCTACCCTGATGGCTGTCGGGCGGGAATCATCTACCTCGGAGGATTTTAAAATAGGCTTCATGGAAAATAGGGATTCCCTGTAAGCATAGCCGTACTCCTCTTTCAGATATTTGTCTGCCAGATGGGACATATAGGCCCAGGCGGACTTTGGTTTTACCGGACATAAATTACAGTTTCCCAGGCTTTCCGGGCTGCAGGAATAAGCCTTCCCTTCAAGCCTTCCTTGACAGCTAAAGCTGGGGCATTCATCATAGGAGGTAATATGGGGCGTAAAGGTCACCGAAGTCAGAGAATGCAGGCCCGTTTTTCCAAAGGGCATAATGGAGAAAAAAGGCCCGTCCATTACCGTAAAGCCCAAACTACTGAGGGCCTCTTCGGGCTTGCACAGAATAATTTCACACAGCTCATATTTAATGGGAAAGCTCTCCGTCTCTACTCCCTCCACCCTGTTCAGAATCTGATTTACACTGGCGTAGGTTGCATTTAACACGAAAGGCGCCCGATAGAGGCTGCCCTCCTCCATCTTTAGATAAAACTCCCGGTCTCCTTTCACTATCCTGCTGATTCTTGCTCCATATACGATTTCCACCCTGTCCATGGCCTTTAACTGTTCCTGTAAAAAATCCCTCAGCAAAGCGGCATCATAGGTATATTCCTCGGTCAAAAATGCACCGTCGCACATTCCTTCCTTAAAATAGCGGGAGGGAGCCACTTCGTCACAGCGAATGCCTGCTGCCCGGCAAAAATCCTGAAACTGCTGTGCATCCGTCCAGGAAAACTGGCCGGATGTGGCATAAATCTGTTCAAATTTATGGTGTATACAAAATTCATAATCCTTTACAAACCGTCTGAAATAGCCCGCCGACTTTACCGCTGTGGTAAGGCTTCGGGGATAGTGGTAGCCCATGTGTACCCTGGCCTGATTAATATAGGTAGCTCGCCCAAAAGGGCCCTCATCATACTCCAATACCAGAATCCGCTGGCCCTTTTTCCCACAATAGCTTGCCGCATAAAGACCATAAAGTCCTGCACCGATAATAATTTTGTCATATTGCTTATTCATTTAGCTCTCCAGCTTGCCATTTTCTTTGTTCCTTTGGCAGAAAGAAGAAGGCCTCCTGCTCCCGCAAGCATCACCGACAGGTAGACACTCAGGCTGATTTTATAGCGAATATCCATTACCTCAATCAGCTTACTGTTCTCCTGCGTAAAGAAATACATCAAAGCCTCCTCCGACGCATCTCCAATAATCAGAGTATTTTCTCCCTTCTCTATCTGCCCTGCCTCAATCAGCTCTCCCTCACAGTCGCACAGCCTTTCGTTTACATATACCCGGTCCGGCCTCTCCAGAGGCAGGAAATAAATCAGGCCAAAGGCCAAAAGGTTAATCACCATATAAGCCGCCCCCATTTTTTTCCAGGGCAGAGCCTTAATCTTGTCCTTCCATTCGCTAACCAATCTGGTATTTACCTGAAAGCTGCGGTTCCACCGGCTTGCCAGAGCAAAGGCCCTTCCTTTTTGACGGGTAAAGCCATAAAGGGCCTCTCCCAGAAAAAGAATGGAAATATTCTTTATGGAGGCGTTGAATAAGAACTGCTCCGTTAATCCCGCAATCAGAAAGGAAAGAACAATCATCAGCTCCATTCTTCTGTTTTCTTTCACCTGTTTTCGGATTAACAGCCAGTAGGCCGCTGCCATTACCGCCAAAAATACCGCACCGTACCAGCCAAGGGCATAGATAAAGGAATTGTCCAGGGAAAATCCCTGCCGCTGAATGCTTTCTCCAAAAGCTGTTATCCCATATTCCGTGAAGAAAACCTTGATGGCCCAGACACGATTGTTCAGCAAGCCGTTGACTATCCGAAAAGCTAGGCCGCCTCCATCCAGAAGGAGGGGACACACTATGGACACCACAAGGCACATGGGCAGAACCGCCTGAATCAGAAGCTCTTCCCCTTTTGAAAATTTTTTCCGAAGCAGGAAGTAAGCATAGGCCACAATCACCACAGCAGAACTCAAAAGGCCCGTATAGCTCATGGAATACAAAAAGATAAAGAAGTTGCCCGCCAGTAAAAGCAGAACCGCTTTTTTGGCTGCTTCTTTTTTACTGTGGTATAAAACCAGTACCATAAGCAGGATGTAGGAAATATGGAGAACATTGGGATGGGTATAGCCGAGACTTTCCCGAAGCAGGGGCCCCAGGCCCAGCTTTTCATGCACCAGCCTTACCCCCGGACGGTCAAAAAATATTCCCCAGGTAACGGTAAACAGCATACAGGCGGACCACACTCCCAAAGCCACCTTCATCACTCTGGCCAGGGGAACGTTTTTCATGCCGAACAGCAGCAGGGCATAGATGAACATTCCCAGCGACCCCATCCGAAGAAAAAGAAGTCCTCCCCACAATAAGCCTCCCCCCATAAGGGCAAGCTCAGGTAAGGTATATTTTCCCAGGAGGATTTTTGCTGCAAACAGGCAGACTGCTCCCAAAAAACAGAGGCGGAAAAGCCCGCTCCCCTCCTCCAGTCCTATTCCCTTGCTAAACAACAGCAGTGAAAACAGTGCATAATATAACATTTCTTCCAGAGATATTTTTTTTCCTTCCACGCTCTCCTCCATCTCACCTTCCGGTTTTTTGGTAAACCTCCAGAAACGTATCCGCCAGAGCATTCCAGGTAAATTTTTCCTCAACGGTCTTTCTTGCCCTGCTTTTCATCTCTTCCAGCCGGTCTTTATCCTCCATAGCCTTCTCTATCCGTGCCGCCCAGGCGGCGGAATCAAATTCCTCCATCACCAGTCCATTAACGCCATCCTGTATGAGGGTGCAGGAGCCTCCGTTTACGCTGCTGATTACGGGTGTTCCAAAATACATGGCTTCTAATAGAACCATGCCGAAGATTTCATAATGGCTGGCCAGCAAAAAAAAGGCGGCCTTACGATAATACTCTGCCAGCTCCTCCTGGGCTGCCCTCTCCCGGTAAAGGATGCTGCCCGTCTCCAATTCCGGATGAATGGAAGACAGAAATTTCTCCTTATATTCCCTGTCACCATTACCGATAATGGTCAGCTTCAGGTTCTTCTTTTTATCCTTTAGCTTTCGGAATACCTCCACCAGAAAGTAAAGGTTTCTTCTCTCTTCGATTTTGCCCACATAGAGGAGGGTTTCCTCCTTCCTGTGAGCCAAAAAGCCAGCCCCCATATCTTTATTTTTGCCAAAATTATCCAAATCGATGCCCACCCCGGCGGTTGTCACCCTCTGAAAACCTTTTTCACGCAAAAAATCCGCTGCCAGTTCACTTTTAGCCAATGCAAAAACGCTGCCGATTCTACTTCGGGATAAGGATAAAAAGAGCAGGTCAAATACTCTGCATTTCAGATTATAGCCTTTGGCAAAAGGGTCATAATAAGGGCCGTGGTAAATAACCACCGGCTTTGGCTGCCTGGTATACAGCTTCCAGCTTAACAACTGGTCGTATTCATGAACCTGGATGACATCATACTGTGGGATAAGCCTCTTTACCGAGGGCATAAATCCGTTTTTGAAAAACGCAAATCCTTTCAGCCAGTGAATCTTAAAGCTGTACTGCTGCCCTTTATCGCAGAAACTGTATTCTTCTTCCCTGTCCTTTTCCTTCCCGTGGTATAAAACGATGTCACATATATGACCCTTCATCACCAGGGCCTTTGCCAGCCCCACTTCCTGTACATTATAGCTTTTCAGGTTTAATCGGTCAGGAAAGGGGCGTATAATTAAAATTTTCATTTTTGCCTTTTGATTATCCTTTTCATTCTCAGGTATCTTTCTTTTCCCAAAATACCTGCCGCAACTTTGATGGTCCGAAAATACAGCTTACGATACCAGGGTGACCAGCTTGCTGCATAATGGTGGATGGAGATGGTTTCCTCCCGGATTTCAAAGGCCTGAATCTCATGGTTAAAGCAGCAGAAATATTCTTTTGGGTATACCGCAACTCCTTTTACAAGCTGGAAGGAGTTGTCCTTTTTCAGTCCATTTTTATCCAGTATGCCGGTTACGATGTCCACAATGTTTTCTATTCTGCCATTAATCCTTTCGCCGAATCTTTTCTTTTCATAAACGGCCATGATTTCTTTCAGCATAGGATGTGCGGCCTTTGCTGCAAAGACCAGCCCCGGGTTCACCGTCGTATCGCTTTCAAATCCGGTAAAAGCCTCATGCTCCAACAGTCGGTCCGGAATCTTCTTTAAGATTTCCACGTCCGTATCAAGAAATACTCCGCCCTGCCGGTTCAAAATATCGAATCTTGCGTAATCTACCACAAAGGCCCATTTTTTCTGCTCATAGGCTGCGGAAATGTACCGGTTCTTACGGACATCGTAATTTTGTTCATTCCATTCAATGATTTCCCAGTCCGGCAGATACCTTTTCCATGAGGCAATGCACTTTTGAATCAGTTTTGATTTTGGATTATTGCCGAACCAGCAATAGTGGATTATTTTGGGTATCACCTGAGTTCTCCTGCTTTCATTTTTCCGGGAAGGCTTACTTCAACCGGGTAACCTTCTTATCCTTTACTTCATAAATAACATCACATTTTTCCGTAGTAGACAGCCTGTGGGCAATGATAATCAATGTCTTGCTGCCCGACAGACGGTTAATGGCCTCCATCACCGCTTCCTCTGTTTCATTATCCAGTGCGGAGGTGGCCTCATCCAAAATCAGAATTTCCGGATTGGAATAGAGGGCTCTGGCAATTCCTATACGCTGCCGCTGTCCGCCGGACAGGCAAACGCCGTTTTCACCGATTATCGTGTCCAGTCCCTTTTCCAGCTCCAGCACGAAGCTTTTCAGTTGGGCCTCTTCTATCACCTTCCACAGCCTGTCCTCGTCCACTTCGCTCTGGCCGTAAAGAATATTGTTTTTTATAGTGTCGTCCATCAGGTAGATGCTTTGGGGAATGTAGCCCAGTTTTGCTCTCCAGCCTTCGGGATTTTCTCCAATGTCTACTCCGTCCGCAAGAACCCTGCCCGCTTCCGGTTTTAAAATGCCCAGAATAATATCCGCCAGAGTGGTTTTTCCTGCTCCCGAGGGCCCCACCAGGGCCACCGACTGATTCTTCTCAATGGTAAGGTCTATCCTGTCCAAAACCTTCTCCCCTTTTCTGGGATAGGAAAAGGTAAGCTGCTCCAGGACGATATTTTTTTCAAATTTCAGAGGCTTATTGTCCTTCCTCTCCTGTTGATTCTTCTGGGCCAGATTCTCAATTTCCTTCAAGTCATGATAAACCGCATCGAAGGCAGGTATATTGAACATGACCACCCCATAGCTGGAGGCTATCCGGTTAATGGAGGGCAGCAGACGGATGGCTGCCACCGCAAAGACGGAGATGGTCGAAATAAAATAAGCGCTCTGGGTACCGTTCAACAGCTTCAATACAATGATACCCAAAAGGGCCGTAATACACACACTCTCCATCACCGGGCGGGGAGCCACATGTAAAAGCCTGTATTTCTTCTCTCTTTCTGCCCAGTGCCCATAATTATAGTTAAAATGCTCCAGAAAATATTCTTCCCTGCCCAAAATCTTGGTTTCCTTCATTCCGCCGAAGGACTGGTGCAGCCACTTTACGATTCCTGCGCTGTATTTGCGGTCTTCTTCCCCTATTCTGGTCATATAATTTTTATACCGTTTGGCAAAGAGCAGAATAAACAGCCCGAAAATCACCACCATGCCGATGGCAATGGATTTGTCCTGTATAACCAGATAAATGCCCAGAATCCCGCACACAGCCACCTCCGCCAACAGGCCCAGCATGGAGATTACCGCCTGAAACATCATGGTCACATCGGAGTTGATGTTTCGAATCAGGTCCGCACTGTTATGCTCCAAATGGAAAAGGTAGGGCTGATTCACATAGCATCTCAGCATTCTGCTGCAGAGCTTCTTTTGGGTATTGAAGGTAAAGGCATATTGTGAATAATACATCAAAGATATGCAGATATTTTTTATCATATAAATCAAAATCAGCATTATCCCCAAAAAAGCAATAAACATATTCATATTACTGAAATGAAAAGCTGAATACAGCCAGCTTAAATAGTCCGTCCTTTCCACTACCCCGGGGTCCATAACCACATTCACAAAGGGCATAATGGCCACTACCCCCACCAGCTCCAATACAGTGGTAAATACGATGGCAAACAGCAGTAAAATCAACTGGAGTTTTTCTTTTCCATCGAAAATATACTGTACCTTTGCTAAAAAGCTCTGTACCTTCTTCATCCTCACTCTCCACTCTTTCCGTAAACACCCAGATTGAAGATAAATTTATCCTCATATTCCTGGTTCAACAA
>JBNMJJ010000095.1:0-7987 GCA_050873745.1 Lachnospiraceae bacterium
ATATAAGAATACTCCCTGCTAAGCATCTCCTTCCCAACGCCCTGTCCTGAGGAACTATCATATGCCTTCCACTCATCATCCAGAATCCAATCCCGATAATTCTCAGCAATCCTACACCGGCCATCTTTCGCTTTTATACATCCCGAAAAATTATTTTCCGGCTGCACATCCGTCCTGGTCAACAGCCGTTTTCCTCCCAAATAAACTTCACTGTTTGCCACAATATGTACTTCCTCAGATTCATCTGCCGCATTAGAACAGATTACTGTTGCCTCGCTGGTACAGAGTGAATCCGGCAGCGGAAGTTTTTTCAAGGCTTCTACAATTTTTTCTCTGGGTAGAACGGTTATATTTCCTTTAATCTGCCCCTCTTCCTCTGCCCTTTCTCTTTTATCCTTCTCCTCAAGCATCGCCCCTAAGGCGGCGACTAATGGTATTTCAGCCCATTTTGACATCTTTCGTACCCTCCCTTAACGTTTTTATTTCCCATCCGAATGCCTGTCCAATTTCCCTGGTGTCACAGGCCACAATAAAAGGACCTTCTATGATTTTTATTTTATCATAGAAGGTCCTTCTAAACATTTATTTTACAAAAAATTTTTTCTCCGCCCAATAACCATATCTTTCTGCCCCACTAAATTTAGGAAACCACCCCTCCAGTTTCCCCCTTCTCCCATCAGGCCAAATCATTTAGAGGCTGGCTGCAATAACTTCTTCTCATGCTCCCCTCCGCAACAACTCCTGCATCTGCCGTATCCCCCGTTTCTGCGAAACGATAATGGCCTGCAGGATGGGTCTGAGTTCAGGACAGATGGAAAATTGCAGGGTGGCTTCCGACATCTCCACTGCTCCCCTGTGATGAGGAATCATTTCCCGCATAAAATCGTTGTTCAGGCAGTTGTCTGAACAGGCTTTTTTCATATCGTTGAACATCACCTTCATTATTTCGTTCATTCTGCGCTGATAAAGACACAGCTCGTGAGAGGAGTTTTTCCTCCCTTCACAGGCACATTTTATGGCAAGCATATTTTCTATGCTTTTTGTCTGCTCAGTGACAATCCTCTCCGCAATATCCTGAAGCGGAATACAGGTAGTATATTTCAGCAGATTACGGGACATATGAATGGCCGCCTCATGGTGGGGAATCATCTGGATAATAAAATTATAGGAAATACTATCCGTCAGTTCGGCACTGGTCATTCCCCTAATCATATTGTTCAAAATACATTCAAATTCAACCAGATATTCTTTGGTAACATGGCTCAGTCTACCTTCTTGGTGCATAAGCTCTCTCCTCGTCTTTACCTCTATGATATGCAGCTTACCATAGTAAAGACATCGTTTATTTAACTCAGCACCACATCCAGAACCATCATCAGACTAAAACCTATGGCAAAAGCAATCGTCCCCAGATTGGAATGTTTCCCCTCCGCCATCTGAGGGATTAATTCATCCACTACCACATAAATCATGGCTCCCGCCGCAAAGCTGAGAAGATAGGGCAAAACGGGAACAACCTGTCGGGAAAAAAGAATGGTTAAAACTGCTGCCACAGGCTCCACCACACCGGACAGCACTCCAAAGCCAAATGCCTTCCCCTTATTCATTCCCTCCCCCGCAAGAGGCATAGAAATAATGGCTCCCTCCGGAAAGTTCTGCATGGCGATTCCCCAAGCCAGAGCCAGGGCTGCCATAACCGTAATCTCCACTTCTTTTGACAGCCAACTGGCATACACCACTCCCACCGCCATTCCTTCCGGAACATTATGCAAAGTAACCGCCAAAAACAGCATAGCTGTCCTGGACAGGCTGCTCTTCGGCCCCTCTGTCACCTCCGTATTCACATGCAGATGGGGTATCATTCTGTCCAAAAAAAGCAGGAAACCTACCCCCAGCAAAAAACCGGCTACTGCGGGAACGAAGGCCAGCTTTCCCATCCCCCTGGCATGGTCCATAGAAGGAATCAGAAGGCTCCACACACTGGCTGCCACCATAACTCCTCCGGCAAAGCCGTTCATCACTCTCTGCAGGTTCCGATTCATTTCTCCCTTTAAAAAAAATACGCATCCTGCTCCCAGGGATGTTCCTAAAAACGGCAGCAATACCCCCTGCAGTACATTAATATCCATCCATCGTATCTCCTTTCTGGATTTAAAACCTGATATACTTATATATACGGAAAAAGAGCCCTTTTATTCCAGGGCTCCTTTCCGGTATGTATGTTTTGTATGTTCTTGTAAGCGATTGAAAAAGTAAATGGCTCAGGAAGCCTGCATTCTGAAATCTCTGCACCCTGTACTGATGATAAAAATTATAGGAATGAAGGATTTTATCAGACAGGCCTGTTTTAAGATGCTTCCACAAATAACGGCCTCCTGCCATAACTTTGGCTGAACCCTGCGGTCACAGCCAGTAAATATAGATTCCATCCAAACTATATTAGATATAATCTAATATTCGTTAGTTATTTCTAACTTACTATGTAAGTATATCCTAACTATAGTAAGTTGTCAATAATTTATTTTGAAATTCTTTCTTATTTTTTCATCTAAGACTCTCTTATCCTCCTTATTGTAAAAAGCTGCTTTTCATGTTACAATGGACAATATAGAAATTTGTAGGATAAAGCCCTGCAGATTCGCCCATATCATAAGAAATGGAGGTAGCGTTCCTCTCTATTCAGGAACCGATTAATGATGAGTTCTACTAATATTCACTCTTTAAATATAAATGAATCAGCCGAAAACTATCTGGAAACTATTCTTATGCTCAGTAAGAAGCTGCCGGTGGTCCGGTCCGTAGATATTGCCAACGAGTTGGGCTTCAAGAAACCCAGCGTCAGCATTGCCATGAAGAATCTTCGTCAGAAAGAGCATATCCGTGTAACCGATGCCGGCTTTATTTACCTCACCGAATCCGGTAAAGCTATTGCGGAATCCGTTTATGAAAAGCATGAGTTTCTTTCAACCTGGCTGCAGGAATTGGGAGTTTCTGAGAAGATTGCTTCTGAGGATGCCTGCAAGATTGAGCATATCATCAGCCAGACCAGCTTTGAGGCTATCAAGGATTACGTCAATAAGCACAGATAAGAAATACAATAGCGGGTGGCTGCAATGGATTTGCTCCCTGCCGGGCATCAGACATTTTTCTTATTTTATGGATAATCAAAGTTTTTGAGGGTTTGCCAATCTAATTGAGGGTTTACCGTGAGGGGCAAGCATAAAAAAATAGCATGGTTTTTGAGGGTTCTTTATGAGGGTCTGGTTTGAGGGTCTTTCGAGAGGGTCAAACTTTAGGGTCTGGCAGATACGCCAGACCCTTTCTTAAAATTAGTCAAATTCATTTGGATATGGGATGTGGTGGTCATCCAAGATTGCTTGTAGTGTTTGTATGTATTTTGTTTTTTCGTTCAATTTATGTCCGGTTTCCGTGGGAGAGAGAGTCTGCCTCCTCCAGTTCCTGGCGTGTTATTACGTAATCCAGCCATTTAAGGCAAGTGTGGTCTTTATTAAATGCACAGTAGTTTTCCATAATAGTTCCTCCTAAAAATCATCTTCTTCATAATAAGTAACAGGGTTATAATCAGTGACTCCATTAAGCACCGGTGTTTGCCTGGTTGCAAAAAGAAATCTGTTGCGAAAGTGTTCAAAGTTGCGGAAACCTCTGCTCAGACGTTTTAAATCCTTTACTTTGCGGTTAATGGATTCAATGGGACCATTTGATAAACGGGCATCATAAATCTTGCCATTTCCCATCTTTTCAACCAGGATAAATGAATTAACAATCGGGTCTTCGAATTTTTCCAATAAAGAGGCAAAGTCACGAAATATTTCAAACCGGGAGCTTTTGTATGTCAGAATCAATTCTTTTAATTCATTCCGGGCAAGTAGGGGATTTCCGCCGTTTCTGGAATTAAACTGTACATATATCTCTTTTAAGTCTCGAAAATCTTTCAGGTTTGGATCGATTCGAAAGAGAGCATCTTCATAATCATAGGTGTTCATAAATACATGAAAATGAGAGTCCATGCGAGGAACATTGCGGTAACGGATGTTGGACTGATTAGCCAGAATTAACCATCTGTATTTTTGCAGCAAATATACTTCGTCCGATGGTGGAAGAGAAACCGGTCGTTGTTGTTCATAGGAAAGCTTCTCCTGATATTCACGGTCTCGTTGCCTGTATTTTTTAAGAAGCTGCCGTATATAGTTGTCAATAGAGCGCGTAATCCATTGAATTACATGAAAGGAATCAACAACAGGAACGGCGTTTGGAAAGTACTTTTCTACATAGGCAATATAAGGGTTATACATATCTGAAATAAGATACTTTACCTGAGCACGTTCTTCTTTTGGAATGGCGACAAAATAAGGTTCTGTTACCGATGTTCTGCGGCTGCGAAGCAAATCAATAGGGTCACCGGTGTGGAAATCCTGAATGACTAATGCGTATTTACAGTCATCATCCATATCCAAATGTACTTCATCAATGGAGATGGCATCCGTAAGTGAAAGCCTATCCAGTTTGACATAGCGGTCAAAGACCTCATGTACATAGGAATCTGACATATGAAATCTTTTGGCAATAGATGCGGATGTTTCCAGAAGATTTCGATATGCTTCTACAACGAGCATGTCGGTTGCATTGGTAGTTCTGCGCCCTTTGTTAACAAAGCGGAAGGATTCGCTAACTTCGTATAGGCAGTCAGGATTAGAACAGCGCCAGCGGCGTTGTTTGAGTAATAGAATTAAGGAATAACCATCTTGAAGAATGGGATGGTTAATAGTCCTCTTTTTTACACCACGAGAGTGCATACGAAATCCACAAGTTGGGCAATAATGAGCAACAGGTGGAGTTTCAATAATAAGTGTTTTGGTTTGACCTTCGATAATAACGTCTGAAATCTTTATATCAGAGTCTTCAAGGTCTAGTAAATCTGTGATATTATTCATTTGTCCTCCTTTGAAATTTTATTTCCGCAAAATAATCATATATAAGGCAGGACAAAAAGAAAACAGGGTACATTAGCTCGTACAGTACGAACTACATACCCTGTTTTTATTATTGATATAGGTTCAGCCTCTCACGACAAACCCTAAAACCAGCCCCTCATAAACGCCCCTTGCGATAAACCCTCACGAAACACCCTCAAAAAGTCAGACCCTCAAAAACTTTGAATACCCTATTTTATCTGCCTGCCCGAAAGGAAGCAATCCTGCTGCCACCCCTTTTTATTCTTTATAATACATGGCTCTCATGGCATTTAGAATAGCCAGAAAGGCCACTCCTACGTCTGCAAAAACAGCCGCCCACATAGAAGCCATTCCAAAGGCCGCCATGACCAACACCAAGGCTTTTATTCCCAGTGCAAAAGCAATATTTTGTTTAACGATTATCAGGGTCTTTCTGCTGATTGCCATAGCTGTGGCAATTTTAGAAGGCTGGTCATTCATAATAACAATATCCGCTGCCTCAATAGCCGCATCAGAACCCAGGCCGCCCATGGCAATACCAATATCTGCACGGGCCAGAACCGGCGTGTCATTAATACCGTCCCCTACGAAAATCAGCTTTCCTTTGTCGGATTTTTCCTGAATCAGCTTCTCCACCCAATCCACCTTATCCTGAGGTAAAAGCTCCGAATGCACTTCCTTAATTCCGATTTCTTTTGCCACAGCATCTGCCGTAACCTGACGGTCTCCGGTCAGCATAACAATCCTCTTTACACCGGACCGATACAGTCCCTGCACACAATCGGCGGCATCCTCTTTGATTTCATCCGCCACCACCAGATAACCCAGATAGGAGACTTCCTCCCCCTTCTTCTTAGCCACATGGCAGACGGTTCCCGGCTTTTCAAGATGCTCTACCTTAAGGCTTAACTCTTCCATCAGCTTTTCATTGCCCACATAGAGCTTCATTCCCTGCCAGTCGGTAATTACACCGTAACCGGCCCGTTCCTCACTGTTTTCAATTTCCTCACTGTTTAAGGGATGCCTGCAGGCTTCCTTTATGGACAAAGAAATGGGATGGTTGGAGTAGCTTTCCGCCAAAGCCGTGAGCTGCAAAAGCTCTTCTTCCTCCATGCCTTCCTTCATTACCCTGATTTCCGACACGGCGAAGCTGCCCTTGGTCAGAGTTCCGGTTTTATCCATAACCACCGTTTCCGCCTGAGCCAGAATCTCCAGATAGTTGCTTCCTTTAATTAAAATACCGGCCTTGCTGGCGCCTCCCAGTCCGCCAAAAAAACTTAACGGTATACTGATTACCAGCGCACAGGGACAGGAAATAACCAGAAAAGTCAGAGCCCTGTACAGCCACATGGAAAAATTCCCTGCAAAAACAGGGGGAACAATAGCCAAAACGGCTGCCAGAATAACCACTGCCGGCGTATAATATCTGGCAAAACGGGTAATAAACTGCTCCGTAACCGCCTTTTGGGAAGAGGCATTTTCCACCAAATCCAATATCTTCGTTACGGTGGAGCTGGCAAATTCTTTTGTTACCTCTACCTCAATTACGCTGTTCAGATTAATACAGCCGCTGATAACCTCATCCCCGCAGGCAATATCCCTGGGAAGGCTTTCCCCGGTCAGGGCCATGGTATCCAGACTGGTATTTCCTTTTACCACGATACCGTCCAGAGGAACCCTTTCTCCCGGTTTGATTCTAACGATTTCGCCCACCGCCACCTCATCCGGCTCCAGCGTAACCTCCTCCCCATCTCTGAGTACATTGGCATAATCGGGACGGATATTCATCAATTCCTTAATCGACTTTCGGGAACGGTTCACTGCATAGGACTGGAACCACTCTCCTACCTGGTAAAACAGCATAACGGCTGCCGCCTCTGGATATTCTCCTACAAAAAACGCACCTACCGTAGCAATCAGCATCAGAAAATTTTCATCAAAAATCTGTCCCCGGGAAATATTCATGACGGCTTTCTTTACCACATCCCCCCCGATAATGGCATAAGCAATCAAATAGGGAACCAGAATCCAGCCCCCGGACAGAAAAAGCAAATGCTCTAAGCAGGCGGCTGTAGCAAAGGCGGCGGCTCCCAGAAGGATTCTGATGAGCCGTTTTTTTAACTTTTTGCTCATTTTTCTTTCACCTCTACATCCGGCTCTAATTTCTTCACTATCTTTCTAATTTCCTTTAACAGTCCCGCCGCTTTATCTTCGCTCACCTCTACCACCAGCTTCTGGGTAAGAAGGGTCACCTTACTTTCCAATACTCCTTCCAGTTTACCTACCTTTTCTTCAATAAGAGATGCACAATGGGCGCAATCCAAATCCTCTAAAATATACGTTTTTTTCATCATAAATCTCCTTTCATGCCTATTCATTAATATGTTCCAGCCCCTGGCTTAAAATACTTTCGATATGCCCGTCGGCCAGGGAGTAAAAAATGGTCTTCCCTTCCCTGCGGTACTTTACCAAATCCATCTGCTTCAACAACCGAAGCTGGTGGGAAATAGCAGACTGTGTCATCTTCAGCGTATCCGCAATATCGCATACACACATTTCCTGGCAAAGCAGTACATAGAGAATCTTAATTCTGGTGGTGTCCGCAAAAACCTTGAAAAAGTCTGCCAAATCGTACAAATCTTCTTCCGGCGGCATCTGTTTGCTCATCCTCTCCACCAAACCGTCATGATGGTGACTGGCCTCACAGACCAGTGCATGTTCCTTCTCAATATCCCGTTTCATTCTCCCTCCTTCTTTTGCAATTTTCATATATCTGTTCATATGATTAATTGTTCATATATTAATTATAATATACGCCCGGCTTCCGGTTTTGTCAACCCTTGCTTCATTGATTTTTTCTATAAAATACGGTAAAATTATCCATATCGATAAAAATGCAAAATCGAATTTTCATTATCCAAACAACATTTAACCGGAAAGGAGTAATCTTTATTTATGGAATTAAAAGCAAGAAGTGACATGAATCCCGAATTTTTATGGGATTTATCCCATAT
>JBNMJJ010000096.1:0-7896 GCA_050873745.1 Lachnospiraceae bacterium
AAATAGGTATCTTCTTCCCTGGCAGAGTCAGAAATACCATATATGTACAGCTTTTCCTGGGCCTGGCTGCCTTCCCGTTCTCCATAGAGGAAATATTTTTTCTTTTCCATATTTGCCTGCCGTTTCAGGTAGGTATAGACATAATCTTCAAGATAAACCCTGGGCGCCTCCCCCGGTTTACCAATTTGCATCACATGATCCATTCTGGCCATTTCCATTTACCACCTTTTTCTTTTCAATATAGCACTTGAAAAAAAGACAATTTAGCGAATCCTGTCAGAGGCGGACAAGTTTCTTTCGACAAAGTAAAAGGGCGTGGACATGCCACGCCGCTTGACAAACTGGTATTTTTTATATCTATAGGAATTTGTACACCGTAGTAGACTCATACTTTCTTTCCGGCCCAAATACCGCCGAGGGAAAACCAGGCTTATTGATGCTGTCCGGGTAAAACTGGGTTTCCAGACAGAGGCCGCTTCGTTTGCCATAAGCTGCCCCTTCCTTCCCGGTCTGGTCATCAATAAAGTTTCCTGCATAAAACTGTACCCCGGGTAAATCGGTATAAACTTCCATAGTCCGTAAATCTTCAGGGGATTTTACCACGGCAATCAGACGAACCTGACCATCCCAGTCGTCCGTTGCCCAGTTGTGGTCGTAGCCTCCGGCGAAACGAAGCTGTTCAAAATCGGAATCGATTTTCTCCCCTACCCTCGTTTCCTGTCTCAAATCCATAGGGGTTCCTGTCACGGAGACAATTTCCCCTGTAGGAATGGAAGTTTTATCCGCCGGAGTATAGTTAGAGGCCAACAGGGTGATTTTATGATTCATAATATCCCCCTGATTATGGCCTTTTAAATTAAAATAAGAATGGTTCGTAGGATTGATTACGGTATCCTGGTCACTGGTAATCTCATAATGGATTTTCAGCTCGTTATCCTCGGTTAAGGCATAGGTTACCTTAAAATCTTTGTTTCCGGGAAAGCCCATATCACCGTCAGGGATGCTCAGGGTAAGGCAAAGGCTTTCTCCTTCGGCCTTTGCCTCCCAGATTCGCTTATGGGAGGCTTTTTCTTCATCGCTGTGAAGATTGTTTTCTCCATTATTTTTCTTTAAGGTATACGTTTTTTGATTAAGAGTAAAAGCTGCGCCGCCAATCCGGTTGGCGTTGGGGCCGATTAATGCACCGAAAAAGCTGGGATTGCTTTCGTATCCGGCAACGGAATCGAAGCCCAGAACCACGTCCTTTACCTCCCCGTTTTTATCCGGAACAAGGAGGCGTACCAGGTTGGCGCCATAGTTGGTCACGGCGGCCTTCATCCCTTTGCTGTTTTCCAGGGTATAAAGGAATACTTCTTGTCCTTCTTTCGTTTTTCCAAAACTTTCTTTTTGCATGTATACCTCCTTTTTTGATAAAACTCTGCTATACCTATAGTTCAATCCGCCCTTCCAGCGCCCGAAGCAGGGTTACCTCATCAATGTACTCAAGGTCCCCTCCTACCGGCACGCCGCTGGCGATTCTGGTGACCTTGACTCCCGTAGGTTTAATCAGCTTGCTGATGTACATGGCTGTAGTTTCTCCCTCCAGACTGGAGTTGGTGGCAATAATAACTTCCTTCACGTCTCCCTGGAGCCGCTGAAGAAGTTCCTTCAGCTTAATGTCGCCTGGTCCGATTCCAATCATGGGAGAAATGGCACCGTGAAGCACATGGTAAATTCCTTCGTATTTGCCTGTTTTTTCATAGGCCGCCAAATCCCGGGTATTTTCCACCACCATAATGGTGCTGTGGTCCCTTTTTTCACTGGCACAGACGGGGCACAGCTCCTGGTCCGTCAGGGTAAAGCACTCCTTACAATACTGCACATGTTCCTTAGCCTCCAGAATGGTGTGGGCCAGCCGCTCCACCTTGGCCTTTGGCATGTTAATTAAATGAAAAGCCAGCCTTGCCGCCGACTTTTCCCCGATTCCCGGCAAAGATGCCAGTTCCGTTATGAGTTTGTTAATATGTCCGCTGTACAGGTCCATTAGAAGGGCATACCTCCGCCCAGTCCTGCGGTCATTTTTCCCATCATGGCGGAGTTTGCTTCTTCTGCCTGTTTGATGGCTTCATTGGCTGCTGCCATAATCAAATCCTCCAACATTTCCACATCATCCGGGTCAACCACGTCCTTTGAAATGGAAATTTTGGTTATGACCTTTTTCCCGGTAACGGTTACTTCTACTGCACCGCCCCCTGCTTTAGCCGTAAATTCCGCCGCTTCCAGTTCCTTCTGGCTTTCCTCCATCTGACGCTGCATACGCTGCGCCTGCTTCATCAGATTATTCATATTGCCGGGCATTCCTCCCGGAAATCCACCTCTTTTTGCCATAATTTCCTCCTATTCTTCTTCTATCTCCATGTTAATCAGTTTGCCTAAATCAACATAGCTTGCTTCAAATTGTCTGTTTTTTTCCAACGGCCGGATTTCCACCTCCACCGTCTTGCCCAGGTAGTCTTCAATGAGCCGGATGACTTCCTCCCTATGGCCCTCATTCTTTGCCAGATAATCATAGGCGATGCCATCCTCCGCAACGATTAGAAGCTGCCCGCCTTCTCCCAGGCTGAGCCTTACTTTTTTCAGATAGCTTTTCAACGGCATTGCTGCATTGCCCACAATCCCAGGCCACTTGGCCACCGCCTGCTTAATGTCCTCCGGTATGGCCTTTGGCAGAGCCTTAGGCACTATAGGAGCCTGCTCCACAGCCGGAGAAACGCCCTGCCCTTGCGACGGCACTGGGGCGGCAATGATTCCCCTCTCCAATTTTTCTTCCAGACTGCGGATACGGTCCAAAAGGGAATCCTGGCTGACCTCCATCTCCGGTTTACATAACTTAATCAGGGCTATTTCCACCAAAATCCGTTTCTGGGCTGCATATTTCATCTGAGCAGCAAGACCGGAAAAAATGCGGATATAACGTAAAATCGTATCCATATCTATACCCTGGGCCTCTTCCTTAAGGCGGTTTAAGTTATCCCTGGAAAAATCCAGCATTTCTTCCATATTATCAGATGTTTTTATCAAAAGCAAATTCCGCAGATACCAGGAAAAATCGGTAACGAACTGGGTCAGTTCCCTTCCCTGCATCACCACCTCTTCCAGCAATTTAATGCAGCCGGACACGTCTCTGTCCATCACCAGTCTCAGCAGCTTACTGAAAACTTCTGTATCTACGGCCCCCAACACATCCAATGCCTTTTCGTAGGTCAACTGCTGTCCAAAATGGAAAGCGATGCACTGGTCCAAAAGGCTTAAGGCATCCCGCATGGAACCGTCTGCCGTCTTTGCCACGAAGCGCAGGGCTTTTTCTTCCACCTGAATGTTTTCCGCCTCCATCAGTTCCTGCAGCCGCCCGGTAATGGTGTCTATGGTAATCCGTTTGAAATCATAACGCTGGCACCTGGACAGGATGGTAATGGGAATCTTGTGAACCTCTGTGGTCGCCAGAATAAAAATCACATATGACGGCGGCTCCTCCAGAGTTTTTAAAAGGGCATTGAAAGCGCCAATAGAGAGCATATGCACCTCGTCGATAATATAGACCTTGTATTTTCCCTCCGCAGGAGAATAGGATACTTCATCCACAATCTCACGGATATTATCCACCCCGTTATTGCTGGCCGCATCAATTTCAATTACGTTCATGCTGGCTCCGGCAGCTATTGTCCTGCAGGAGGAGCAGGTACCACAGGGGCTTCCGTCGATGGGATGCTCACAATTAACCGCCTTGGCGAACAATTTGGCTATGGAGGTTTTCCCTGTGCCTCTGGTTCCGCAAAAAAGATAGGCATGGCCTAGACGGTCTGCCTCTATCTGGTTCTTCAATGTGGTTACGATATGGTCCTGGCCTTTTACGTCTTTAAAATTATCCGGTCTGAATTTACGGTAAAGAGCGGTATAAGACATTCTGTTTACTCCATTTTCTATACTTACAATTATATTATTCCACCAAAAGGGGCTGCCACATTAAGAAGGCCCTCGGCAGTTCTTAGTGTCACAGCCCTTTTATCAGCCATTAGTCACCAAAACTGATGCCCAACAGCTTTGCTTCTTTTATAATGGCTCCATCAGGCTCAACCATCTTTAATTTACCGGCAACGTCCTCCAGAGGCACCTTAACGACTTCACGGTTTTTGTACCCCACCATAAATCCATATTCCCCGTCCAGAATCAGCTTGCCTGCCTCTGCGCCCAAACGGCTGGCGAAGACTCTGTCGTAAGGGCAGGGACTGCCGCCTCTCTGGGTATGTCCAGGAACGGTAACACGCACTTCCTTTCCGGTCTTCTTCTGGATTTTCTCTGCAATTTCATAAGAAACGGAAGGATATTTATAATTCTTCATCTTTTCCTTAAGTTCCTTTTTGGAGAGGGCCGCATCTTCTTTGGAAATAGCCCCCTCCGCAACAGCCAGGATGGTAAACCGGCTGCCCCGTTTATTTCTTGCTTCAATGGCCTCCACTACTTTGTTAATGTCGTAGGGAATCTCAGGGATAAGAATAATATCCGCTCCTCCTGCTATTCCGGCATTAAGGGTAAGATAACCTACCTTGTGGCCCATTACTTCTACAATAAACACCCGGCCATGGCTGGATGCGGTTGTATGAATGCAGTCGATACAGTCGGTGGCAATATTCACGGCGCTCTGGAAACCAAAGGTCATGTCTGTGCCATACAGGTCATTGTCAATGGTCTTGGGCAGGGTTACGATATTCAGCCCCTCTTCTCTCAAAAGATTAGCCGTCTTATGGGTACCGTTGCCGCCGAGAATCACCAGACAGTCCAGCCGCAGCTTATAGTAGTTCTGCTTCATGGCCTCTACCTTATTAAGGCCATTCTCATCCGGCTCTTTAATCGTCTTAAAGGGCGTACGGCTGCTGCCCAGAATAGTTCCTCCTTTGGTAAGGATTCCGGTAAAATCTGCCCCGGTCAGCATCCGGAAGTTACCGTAAATCAATCCGCGGTAGCCATCTAAAAATCCATAGATTTCCACCTCTTCTCCACTGCAGGTCAGGGCTTTCACTACACCACGCATAGCTGCGTTCAGGGCCTGACAGTCACCACCACTTGTTAACATACCGATTCTCTTCATACAAGGGACCCTCCTTCAATCATATTGAAACAATTATATAATATTTTTGGCTTTATCACAATGATTTTATCCAGTGGGAGGAGGTTTTAGGCGTCGATAGCGCCAGAGACGATTCACCACAAACAGGCCAGCGAAGCCATTTACCCTTATTCATCCCTATTGTTATTTGCATGATGCAGATTTTCATTCATTTTTCTTACATTGTGCTTTCCAATCACAAATTGCATAATCCAAAAGAAAGCAAAAATCACAGCAAAAATCCCAAAATAGCTGAAGAATCCAATAATGCTATGCTCCATCCAGTACGAAAAATAAGCAATCGGCAACATTATTGTAGCAATAATGATAAAGTAAATTCCCGTCTGTTTCATGATGTTCCAGTCTTCTATCTCCCATATCACTGAGCTTGCCGCAAAACCAGCACCCAATAATCCACAAAGAAACGCCTGTAAAATAACCGCATTGATTTCATTTCCCATTGCTAAGATTAGTTCAGGTACACAAGGCGCATAATATCCCTTCGCCCAAATAAGAGAAATGAATATAGTGATTAAATATCCGATTGCAATTCCTATAGGAAATCCCAAAATACTGCGTAAAGCTATTTTCTTTTTCATCTTTCTCACCTCATATTCCTAATATTTTTTTCAGTTTTGATACATAGCGTCTGGATACATAGGTTACGGTACCGTTTGATAATTTAACGCAAATTGTACCAGTAAAACTCAGGTCAAAGTTATTGACTTTTTTTAAGTTAATGATTTCTGAATTGGAGATGCGGACAAATTGATGAGATGGCAGCCGTTCCTCTATTTCGTATAGCCGAAGGCGCAGTGCATATTCGCCTTTATGGGTAACGGCAAAAACTTTTCCGGCCCCTGCATAAATCCGAATCAAATCCACCTGTTCTATCACTTCGATTTTACCGTCCCTGCTGCCTGAAATAATTTGCGGTGTATATTCTGATAACTTGCTTAACATGACATTGACCTCTTCCGTTAGAGAAGCAGTCAATATGATTACTTTAGGCTCAACATAGGAGCTGTCTATTTTTACTTCCAACTGCATTTGAAATCCCCCTTTCTGTGAGAATATAATAGGAGAAGCTGATGTTGATTTCAACAGTTTTCCAATAGCCGGTTGATTTCTATGTACAAGTGGTCAAAAATGTAATATGGCAGCAAAGATTTCTCCCTGCCGCCAGTCTGTTTTCCTCTTTATCTGTTCATCTTCGTACCCATTTCCCAAACAATGTCCGCTTATAGTTTTTTAATTCTTCCAGGGCGGGCTGCCAATTCCCTGCTTTTTTCAGGTACTCAACACCTTTTGCAATATCCTGCGGGCCGCCTAAACCTCGTGCATAGAGATACCCAAGCATATAAAGCACCTCCTCATTGTTCCTTGTAACGTGTTCCAGATATTCCCTGGCTTTTCTGTAATCCTGGTTCGCCCCTGTACCCTTAAAGCAACATTTTCCAAGTTCAAATGCACCCAAAGCATATCCGTTATCATAGGCTTCTTCAAGAAGCTCATACCCTTTTTCCGGATTTTTTTCAAGCCCTGCCTCCGGCAGACTATCCAGGTAAGCCCGTCCAAGCTGGTATCTGCAACTGTCAGAGCCCCGTTCTACACCCTTTTCCCAACAGGAAACAGCATACCTCTCATCCTTTGGAACTATCCTTCCCTCTGCGTAAATCCGGCCTATTGCGCTATAAGCACGCCATTCTCCACCGCTTAAAGCCCGTTTATATAATTCAAGAGCCTGCTCCGGATTTTTATGTTCTATCTCTACTCCCCAAAAGTATTGGTAATAGGGATAACCAAGCTCTGCTCCCTGACGGGTAATAGCCTCCTCTTTCTCTGGCTGAGGAGCAATCAAATCCCTGAAGCCCTCCTTATAATATTCTTCCAGATTGCCTCCGGCAGATAGCATACCGCCTACAAAAGCTTTCTGAAACCACTCTTCACAGCATGCAATTTTTTGTGCAAGATAAGTCAAAAAAGCGCCGTCACTTGAGAAAGAGCTTCTGTCCTTTTCCTCAATACGCAGAAAATCCCACCAATAGTAGACATTCCCTATCATATACTGGCAATAAGGCTCTCCATGCTCTGCTTTATCCAGAATTATATCGTAGGCATCCTTTATCTTTCTAAAGGGCATCCTCTTTTCCAATTCAGGGGTTAGTAATCCGCTACGCATAGCCACAAGTACACCCATGCTGCTTCCACACTCCACTGATTGCTGAAGCAGTTGTTCTGCTTTTTGGTCATCCACCATGGAATTGGTAAATTTATGCCCGTCCCAAACATATTGTGGACCGCAGTAGCACCGTGCCAAAAGACAGCAGGCATCCGCCGCCTCCGCTCCACCGCCAGCGACCGTCTTTTTCAATAGTTCTATTGCTTCCTCGCCCCGTTCAGCTGTCTTATCATAGTAGAGATAGCGGAGCGCTTTCTCTACCTCGTCACCAAAAAATCGTCCCATAAATATGTCCCCCATAAAAGTATTGAGATTATGTTCTATTTTCCAATAGAAATTTGTTATCTTGCTACAAATTTATTTTAGCAAAAGCTATGGTTTTTTCAATATACTTTTTCCCATCACAATTTGATTGCCATCCAGTCTGTACACTTGAAAAAAGAGCCCCGCAAAAATCGGAGCTCTTTTTCATGGTTATTCATGCTGTTAAATTTTCCCAAAAGGGATTTTCTCCGTTTAACCGAGTAAGGACAATACACCCTGATTAGCCTGATTGGACTGAGCCAGCATA
>JBNMJJ010000097.1:0-7895 GCA_050873745.1 Lachnospiraceae bacterium
AAATAATCCAGGGCAGCAAAGGGTTCATCCATCATAATAAAGGATGGCTGATAGGCAAAAGCCCTGGCAATGGAGGTTCGCTGCTGCATTCCGCCGGAAAGCTGATAGGGATAAGCCTTTTCAAAACCGTCCAGTCCCACGGTATGGATGATGGAGCGAATCTGCTCGCAATCTTCCTCCTTTTTCTTCAGGCCAAACCGTATATTGTCCGTCACATTCAGCCACGGCATCAGCCTGGGCTCCTGAAACACAAAGGCCGTTCTATGAGATTTGCCGTAATGAAGCTCTCCTCCATCGGGTTTCTCCAATCCGCCCACCAGACGCAGGAGCGTGGTCTTACCGCAGCCGCTCTTTCCCAGGATTACGGTAATGCTTTCCTCAGGTACCTGAAGATTAATACCGGACAGCACCTCTACACTTCTTCCCTCCACCACATAGTGCTTTTGGATATTTACAAGCTCAATTCCAGCCATTTCCGCAATACCCTTTCAAAAATTTTTTAATAATCCATCCAAAAATACAGTCTGTCACATAACCAATCAAGCCAATCACCAGAATTCCAACAATTACCTTATCCGTTCTTGACATCTGCTGGGCAAACAGAATCATATGCCCCAGACCGGAAGAAGCAGCTACCATCTCCGCTCCAATGATTGCCCGCCAGCTATATCCAAGGCCAATCCTCATCCCCACCAAAATATCAGCCAAAGCATAGGGAAGCATAATCTTCACAAACTGCTTCAACCTGGAATATCCGAATACATCTCCCACCTCCAGAAGCTTTTTATCACAGCCTGTAAAACCCTTCACAATGTTCAGGTACATGGGAAAAAATGAGGCCAGTACGATGATGACCGTCTTTGTCGTCTCTCCAATTCCACACCACAGAATCAGCAGAGGAATCAGGCTTAAAGGCGGTACATTGCGGAAGAACTGAACCAGATATTCATAGAATTGTCCCGAGGCCGGAACCATGGTTCGTATCATTCCCAGTAAAAAGGCCAATACAAATGCAATAAAAAAGCCCTTTATCACCCTGCCAAGGCTAATTACAATGTCCCGGAACACTTCGCCGGTTATCAGCATTTTCCAGAAACTTTCCCAGACCTTTCCCGGAGAAGGTAAAACATAGGCGCTAAATATCCCCATACTGCAGATTCCATACCACAACAGAAGGATTACAACCAGACAAATGGCTGGCGCCAGTATCTTTCTGAACCTATTCAAAATCAATCACTCCATCTCCATGATGACATCCATCTCTACACCAAAGAAGCTCAATAATACGGGCATCCCCGTAATCTTCCTTTTTCAGATAGCTTCTCACTTCATCCTCACCCGTAACACATACCTTCTGGCATGAAAGGCTGTCAAAGAATCCGGGAGGTATGGGACTGGAATCCAGTTTCTTTACTTCCGGCTTTTCCCCAATCTCCTGCAGAAATTCCTTCCATGGCAAAAAACGTGTCTTCGGTAGCCCTGCCTCATTTCCCATATCCGCAAGTATCTGGCAAGGTGTTGTAATCAGCTTTTCCCGGCCTTTTAAATCTTCCCGGCTACTGATTTCCCTGGCACAGTGAATCAAGATAGGCTCTATCGCAGGAGTTAGAATATTGCTGTTTTCATATTCCCTTTTCAGCAACTGGAATACTGCAGGGCAGCGGACATCCACCACTGGATATTTTGACCCTTCCGCCATTTTTCCATATTCTTCTCTCACATGGCTCGCCCAGTCCTGCTGGCATTCTACCCGCTCGTATCCATGCCTTTGCAAAAGCAAATCCAGACTGTCACGGTCGTACATCTGGTCGGTCACAGGATTAATCCATATGTAGCACAATATTATTTCCTCACATTAATTAGTCTTTACTAACTTATGGTAGTCTATCAAATTAGTTACAATTTGTCAACCTTCACAAAGTAAAGTTAATCACTTGCAGGCTTAATCTTAAGAATCTTCCCTACGGATTACCATTTTCAGCATAAAATAACCAATCGCAGGCAAACTTAAAAAATCCACTGCATTTTCTGTCAAGATACAAGTCAATACTGAACCAGAAATTCAACCCATGTGAATCATTTTCAATTCTTTTCATCATCTCTGATTTTATTATACCAAAAAAGTCGGCATTTGCCGACTTTTTAACAGACTGAAAGCTCTAAAATTCTCATGCTTTTGAGGTCTTTTCGCTCTTTTGAACTATTCTACTGAATTATCTTTTCAGAAACTCCAAATGCCAAAAATAAGGGAAATTCAAAGCATTTGTCAGTTAGCCACTGACCCTTTCCACCCATACTAAGCTATCTGTTCCTCTGCAAATGGCAAATTATACAACGTATCCGGATTAATGTGCAAACTCTCGATTCATTCTTATATCCCACGCAAGTGTATCATTGAGTACAATATAAGTATTCATAAAAATATCCTTATCTTTTAATGGGCGGAATACATCTTTCCCCATAGGTTTTCATCTTCTCTCATTTTAACTTATCTAACTCATTCAAAATGTAATTGATATTAGATAAAACAATCTTAATTCCTCTTTTATTCAATCTGATTACTTTTCTCACAATTCCATTAATTTCCGCCGCCAGGCTGTCATTTATAGTTACAGGAACTGTATTGTTCTCAATCATATACTGGCAATCAATGTAATCTTCGCTTACAGGGCAAACATTTTGAATCAAAAATGCCCTGTATTTTCCATTTACATATCCAAAACGTAAGCCATCATATTCCTTGTACCTCTTTTTCTTTTCCTCGTACAATGCTTTGTATTTTTCTGTTTTAGAAGATATAGGAACCATCCAAAAGTATCCATCCATTTCAAAGCAATAGAAACAAGGTCTCCCATGTACTCCCACCTCGTCACTATCTTTATTTCCCATTAAGCCACACTTTTGAAAACGTTTATAGTATTTATCCTTTATAAAATAAAAATTACCTGTCTTCAACCATCCTCCTATGTACAAAAAGTGCCCCGCTAAACCGCAGGGCACAAATATTAGTATCCCAGCCATTTCTTAGTCGCTAGCTGGGGAGCGAAAAATATTTGTATCTGCACCTTTTCTATAATGCCGATATGCAGTTCCGGCAGAATAATAAGAGGTTCATCCGAACTTCTTATTCTATATTATACTCACTTTCTAATAAATATCTACTGGCATTTTATACAATAAATAATCGAGTAGGGGAGGTTTTCCCTCCTCTCTCACACCACCGCACATGCCATTCGGCATACGGCGGTTCAATATAACTTCAAAGCATGACGTTCCATGTAATCATCGTAACAACTCACAAGTCCTGCCTGTGACAGCCTTTCTTTTGAGATTGCCCTGACAACACACGTTTTCGTCACTACCCATTGATAACGGTCCCCACAGTATGCAGTCAACCTCGCAAGGTCTTTTCCTATGCCGAGCTTCTGCAGTCCCCATTGTCGTTTCTTAGGTACTTTCCATTGTTTCCAGATGATTATACGCAGTCTTGTACGCAAATGTGCGTCTTTTCCACATTTACTTTCAGCCCCAGTTTTCTCTCTATCCAGTCCGTTATCAAATACATGACTCATTTGGCACTTGCTTCACTTTTGACTGCTATCACGCAGTCGTCAGCGTAGCGGATAAATCGCAGCCCCCGTTTCTCCAACTCCTTGTCCTGATTTGCTCCCTGATACTATCCCAGTTTTCACGGATATATCCGTCAAGTTCTTCAAGCTCCATGTCGTTCATCCCGCCTGCTCCTTTGTTGGCACAGACTTACATGAACGCCTTATTATCGAGTTTCTGTCCGTAGGGCTACGATTTCGCTATCTCTTCTTCTCGCCTGCACCTCACGATGCAAACCTTGGGAGTAGCCATAAAGTTCGCTGGTAGCTACGCCTAAGTGGACTTTCACCACAGAACACGGGCATGTCCGTCATACCAGAAAATCAGTAAGTAGTCTTGGAAAGAAGCCTTCCAGCACAGAACACGGGCATGTCCGTCATACCAGAAAATCCCCAAAACACAAATGTTCTGGGGATTGGAATTTTGTTTGATATTTGGTTTGCCTATCTCTTCGAGAACTGAGGCGCACGACGTGCTGCTTTGAGACCGTATTTCTTTCTTTCTTTCATACGAGGGTCTCTGGTTAAGAAGCCTTCCTTTTTCAGTACCGGTCTGAAATCAGAGTCTGCCTGAATAAGAGCTCTTGCAATGCCGTGTCTGATTGCTCCGGCCTGCCCGGTAGTACCACCGCCGCGAACGGTCACCTTAATATCGAATCTGTCAGCGGTTTCCGTAGCTGCCAGAGGCTGACGAACGATAACCTTTAAAGTCTCCAGTCCAAAATAATCATTGATGTCTCTTTTATTTACAGTAATATTACCTGTTCCAGGTGTCAAATATACTCTTGCAATTGATTTCTTTCTTCTACCAGTTCCGTAGTACTGTAATGCTTTAGCCATATCTATAATCTCCCTTCTAATCCTCTGCATATCTCAGGCTCTGCCTGTGATACTGCTTAAACAGGAAAGTGATAAATCTTTGATTTTTCACACTGCTTCCTTAGTTAAAATGTTAAAACTTCAGGCTTCTGTGCCTCATGCTTGTGTTCAGGTCCCGCATAAACGTGAAGCTTCTTTAACATCTGTCTTCCTAAAGGTCCTTTGGGAAGCATACCCTTAACTGCCAGTTCAATAACAGATTCAGGCTTCTTAGCTAACTTCTCTTTTAAGGTGGTTTCTTTCATACCGCCTACATAATCAGAGTGATGATAGTAAATCTTCTGCTCCATCTTCTTACCGGTAACGGCAATCTTCTCTGCATTGATTACGATTACGTTATCACCTGTATCAATGTGAGGTGTAAAGATTGGTTTATTTTTACCTCTTAAAACCTTAGCGATTTCAGAAGCTAAACGTCCCAGTGTCATTCCTGTAGCATCTACTACATACCATTTTCTATCAACAGTAGCTGGACTTGCCATAAATGTTTTCATGATTTTCCCTCCGTAAATAATCCTTGTTCTGGCTGAATTCTCCTCCGGGGCTAACGGAATAGAAAGAATCCATCTATTTCAAACAGAAATCGGGGCTGAGATTCCTGTTCTCAAACATTTTCATACTGCTGTATTATATTATACATATCCGGGTGTGTCAAGCAAAAAAATCAGGAATCCCCCCTCGGGATTCCTGATTTACCGCTACACTTCACACTCCCCCTCGAGCTGCTTTGCAGCCTCTCACATCCGTATGGAGAATGCACAAATATAGGCATTCTCCGGGCGTGAGCCCGGCATATGCTTTGCATAAGCCTCTGAACTTCTTTGTCCATGCCCTTAGGGCATGGGTCAGCCCTTCCTGTGAGCCTTAGAAGTTCTCTTCACATTACCCGCCACACACTTGCAGCAGGTTCTTAATCTCATCCGCCAATGCGGCAGAAAGCTGGTTACTGCTCTCTGCAATTTCCACATTCTGCTTTACCACCTGACGAATGCGGTCAAGCTCTTCCATAACGCTGGTTACGGTATTGGCATTTTGCTTTACCATGACCGCAATCTTTTCCACACGTTCTCCCGATTTTTCTACCTCCTGAGCTATATCCGAATAATTGGACATGGTATGGTCGCTGATAGCTCTCCCCCTCTCAACGGCTGAAATGGAGTTCAAAATCAGTTCCCGGGTTTCCTGGGCCGCCAGCGTACTTCTGGCTGCCAGTTCTCCTACCTGAACAGCCACCACAGAAAAGCCCCGGCCCTGTTCGCCTGCTCGTGCCGCCTCAATGGAAGCATTCAGTGAAAGCATATTAGTCTGCTTGGCAATAGAGTCTATCTCGCTGATAATCTTTTCGATTTTCATTGCCATTTCACTAATATCCACAATAGCCTGTTCCAGCTCCTTCACTGCTTTTCTGTTTTCCTGCATCAACCCTACGGTTTCATAAGTAGCATCGGAAATATCTTTGGACACTCTGGCGCTTTGATTCATCTCTTCCGCCAGCCGGGTCATGGTTTCCTCAAGCTCTCCCACCGCCTTCTTCTGTTCCTCAGTACCCTGATAAATAGACTCTGAATTGTTCCTTCTCTCCTCTACCGAAGCATTCAGACTGCTGCAAATATCCTTTACCGCAGAAATCAACTGCCTGTTTTGCTCAGCCTCTTCCTGTTCTGCTGCCCGCAGTTCCGCATTTTTTTGTCTTCCTCTGTCTATCTTATCCAGCATACCGTTTATTCCATCGCTGAGCTGTTTAAACTCAGGACTGGAATACTCCTCCAGGCGAACCTCATGATTCCCTTCACCAATCTGTTCCACTATGGAAATAACATTCATGAATCCACCAAGAATATACTTTTCCAGCAGCCTGCGTGTCACCAGCAAAAGAGCCACAACAATCACAATAACGTTCAAAGAAATCAGCACCGTAGGAAAAGTCGTTTCTTTAAAAAACGCCGAGGACGTAGTACTAACTCCCATCAGCATTTCTCCATATTCCCTCTGCATAAAATAAGAAGACGCACCGTTTATTCTGGCCTTCCCTTCTCCTGTACTCGCAGGGTAAGCCACACTCTGATAGTCCTTACCAATCAAACCAGGATTCGTGTGGTAAAGAATCTTTCCGCTGTTTTTATCAATCACATAGTATTCCAGCTCATTCTCACTGACTATCCCTCCGAAAATCTCCTCATAAGAACTGCTGTCCATCATCCCTTCCAATCGCAGGGGACGCACACCTACCTGAACCAAACCTTTCGCATCCTGCCTGGTCACTCCACTGTACTGGATTAATGTACCGTCCGCAGTATTTCCCCGTGTCTCCTGTGCCAGTTCAAGGGAGGAATCCTTCAAGATTTCCAGAAATTCCGCCGACTGTTCGTCGCTGGCCAAATCAAATCCCACATAGGCCCTGTTTGAGCTGTTAATGACAATTCCGTTTTCATCTATAATATGTAATTCATCTACTCCCATAGTCCTGCATAACTTCATCAATTCTGCCGCACTCGTCAGCAATTCAGGGTGTTCAGCAAGAATCCAGGCAAAGGTTCTGGCATCATCCAGTGTTTCTCTCTCCTGAATCTCCTCTATCAGGGCAATATCCCTCTCCCTTTCCGCCAGGTGTTCCTGCATCTGCTCTACAATATTCGTGCTGGCTTTGAAAAAGTTTGTTCTCGCCAGAATATACATCCAAACATCCACAATCAGCAACATGATAGCGATAGTAATAGCCGCACATATTCCCAATCTTTTGTAAAATAATTTTTTCATCTGCTTTCTCCTCAGTAAAAATAGGCATTTATTCCGCTCTTCATCCGAAAAAACCTGATTCAATCCATGCCTTTCCCTTCTGCTTAGTCACAAACAGAGTCCAACTCCCACTCAATAATGTTGGCCAATGGCAGGATTGATTGCAAACCCATATTCCATAACATTGTGGATGATTTTTCCCTCATAAACCATCCAGCCATAATCGTAATCGGTATAAATATGAATATTGTTGGCAGCACCACCGGAAACACAGCTCAATGCAGTCTGTAATACCCTGCTTTCTCCGATATAACCATTGGAAGCCGCTGATGCTGCCTGTGGACGTATATTCGTCTGGCTTGCTGCCATCGGCTCACCGGAAGCTGCCGCAAGATTACCTGTATCTTGCACCCTGACCGGCTGCATCACCATTCCCTGAATCAGAGTTTTTGCCGAATCGGTAACCACAGAAGCCGAATTCACATTCCATTCGGAAAGTAATAAGGTCTCTCCCAAGAGGGAATCGAAAAGACACAATTTGTTTTTCACTGACTTATTCTCCTTTTCTTTTCAGGTCTGTTTTCTATCCATTATCTTACTTTTAGTCAGAGGAAAATGAAAAGAAACTCTGTTTTTCTCCTTACTTTATGTAATTAAGATATTCCTAAAAAA
>JBNMJJ010000098.1:0-7781 GCA_050873745.1 Lachnospiraceae bacterium
AAAATGGTGCTGGAAAAACTACTTTATCAAGGATAATTCTTGGATTACTGCCATTACAAGCCGGTAACATAAGTTACCCAAAACAAATGGGAAAACCCGGTAATCAACATTTATTCTCTGCACTTTTTCAAAGCTATAATAAATATCCCTTAACCGTTCAGGAAAACGTTCTTCTTTCTGATTGTACAAGCGGCTTCAATGACCCGCTAATCGTTGCAGCCTTAGAAAAATGTGGTCTTGAGATAAGCGATAAAACTCAATTTCCTGATTCAATCAACACTGTTCTTTCTCGAGAATTTGATGGAATTGAGCTTTCTGGAGGACAATGGCAACGTATTGCTTTAGCACGATGCATACATCGCAACGCTAATATCATACTACTGGATGAACCATCTTCAGCAATTGACCCTATCAATGAGTCAACTATTTATAAACTGTTTAAAGAAATGTCCCTAGGAAAAACATCCATTATTATTTCTCACAGGCTTGGGATAACGAGTATCGCTGACTATATTCTCGTTTTAGATAAAGGCAGTCTAATTGAGTTTGGTACACATAATGAACTTATTGCTCAAAATGGAAAATACAAGCAAATGTATCTGGCACAATCAAGTGGTTATTTTAACTAAAGATGTTGGAGTCAAAATCATGTAAATACCTGAGGGCGGCATAGTGTCCCACCCCCTTCCGATAGGTGATTTGCCAGTTTTGCGAACAGCACAATTACGATGACATCCAAAAGCTTATGGCGTACTTTCACCTACTGCCGTATATCTTCCATAAATTCAATACTTTTTAAGATTTCTTCCATAAATGAAACACCGTCTTTTTTCTGATTTTACCATAAATTCAAAGCGGTGTTTCATCCTGGTCACTACCATATTGGAGCTCAAAATCCATTATATTGTTAAACGTATATTCATGTCATATACAACCGTTCCATCTAATAACTTTTGTACAGTCTCCTGGATTTGGTATCCGCCAACATCTTCATGGGCCCATGTAATAACATATAACCAGCATACCCAAAGGGCTGGCTGGTTCCCTGCCTGATATGATGGGTAGCAAGCTATCTCCAGAAGATACTTTTTGAACAGGGATAAGTCTCACCCAAACTCATCGTAGCCATGGCACTCCCCCTTTTCCGTGGAGTACAGTACACGCAGGGAGCTCCCTAAGTCATCAGATAAATAATAGCGGGGCGGGCTGTTCTTTCTTTCCGTTGCGATAGGGGTAAAGTCCCAATAGTAGCTTTCCTCTTCCTCTCCTCTTTGGATGCCTAACAGGTTGTGATAGGGCCTGGTTAAATCCAGGATATACTCTTCCTGTTCAAAGCCCAGGTTCTTTTCTACTCTCTGGCCCATCCCATTATAGATATAGGCCGCTTCCTCACCCTTATGGTTCCAGGCTCTCTCCAGCCGGTTTCCGGCATCATAAGCATAGCCATGAAGCAGTGTTTCTTCCTGGCTGTTTTGTAGGTCATTTCCCTGCCGGGCATGGGGTCAATGTTTTCACTGCAATCAGAGAGAGAAGCCTTAAATGACAACTCAGACATTATCTTTGCATAGGGGGGGGCTGAACAGCTACAAAAGTATAATAAATAAATTTACCTATTTGAAAAATAAAGAACATTAGCATTATGAATAGGAAAACTTGTAATATTTTTTTATACACATACCTTCTGATTTCCTTTGTAGGTCAAATTATCGCTCGCATGATTCAATCGGTTCACTTATTTCAACCATAATATGCGAATCTATACTCATCTCTTCAATCAAAATATCCAAAGAAGCTATCCCCATACTCTTGCCAATCGGTTTAGGGCAGCACGAGTGTATTCTTTAAAAACTCCCGCATTAGGTCCACCTGTTCCTCATTTTCATAGCTTGCAGCTTGTGTAATTCTATTCCCCCTATCCTCCAGATTAAATTCATCTATTATTTTTTTATTTTCTTTGGTAAATTTAACCCTAATACTCCCTCTTTCCTCCTGTAGATGCAAATCAATCTTGGCTTGTCTCAAACTATAATTTTCCCAAATAAATTCCAGGGCATTATTGTAACTTTCTATTATATCTTCCGGTTCACTGACGGAATACGTTCCCCCCAATACTTCTTTTCAGCCTTTGTAATTTCCCAGTACCCCTTTTCCTTATTATAAACGCAAGTAACCATACATCGTCCCCAATACTCATCTATACGGCCAGCTCCATAATAAAGACTACATCTGGAAAAAAACGTATTATTTTCAGAATAAAACCATATGTCCAATAGTTCCTGCTTCCCTGTCCATCTTTCCGCATACTCACCAACTGCGTATAATAGGGACTCCAAATCTCCTTTTTCCATATCCAGAATAATAAAATTCTTTTTTTGGACAAGCCCCTCATCATAGGGCGACTCCCACATCGGCTCATCAGTAAGAAGATACCCTAAAAATCGGATTATCAAGTAAATAGCGACCAGATTTATTCCAACACGAAGGACTTTTTTTACTTTCTTCACTCCTATTCACACTCCTCTGTATCATTATACTTTTTAAAAGCCTCATAGTATAAGAGGGTAACCTCACTATACTTTTCTGCCCAATCGCCGCTTCCATTATAAGCTTTTAGCGTATCCTTTAATATTTTTTATATTCGCCCCATCCTCTTGCATTTCATATTCAAGAACAAGCGCTACCATATCTATGTTGTAAACATCCTTTTGTAAATCAAACCATACCTCTATCTTATGCTCAATATTATCAAGCTCATACTCAGGATAATCATAATTCTTGTTTTTTCTCCCCCACTTCATTGCTTCAATAGCAGTGGATGCAAAAATTTGTCCAAGACCAGTGGATGAATCTGTTTTACCCAGTGCTGCAAAAATAAACGTCCATGGGTTCTGTGGGAGATGATATTTTTCTCTGATTACCTTTGTATGTGCCTGCATTACAACGCTATCTGCGAGCACATCATCTGCTCCATAAAATCGTATTTCCTGAAAAAGGACAGCCTGCACCATTTCCTTCTCAATCCCATGTTTATCTGCAGCAGCCGTTATTTCTTCATCATATTTTAACAAGGTTTGCATTGCTTCAAAATTGTTATTAAAAGGAGCTGTTTTTAAATATTGTCCTAAATTTGCATATCCCTCCACTGCATCCGATAGGTCACTGTATAGCTCCTTCTCTGCTTCACTTGCTATCAGACTTATACCACGAATACCTATTGAGGTTTTTCCATCATTGTCTACAAACATTAGTGGATTATTATTACAATACCCATACCGGTTCAACATCTTGGGCACAGCCAGCCTTCCCCGGATGACATCCTCCGCCATAAACCTTCCTGTCCCCGGCTGGTATTCCCTGGCCTGGGCAAAGTAGCTTCCGCTGATGCCGTCATATCGATACCCGATATACCCGAAGGGCTGGCTGCTTCCCTGCTTAGTATAGGGAATACCAAATTCCTTAACAGAAGATACTTTTTCACTCAGGGATAAATCCCTTCCAAACTCATCATAACCATAGCACTCTCCCTTTCCTGTGGAGTACAGTACTCGAAGGGGGCTCCCTAAGTCATCCGCTAAATAATAGCGGGGCGGGCTGTTCTTTCTTTCCGTTGCGATAGGGGTAAAATCCCAATAATAGCTTTCCTCTTCCTCTCCTCTTTGGATGCCTAACAGGTTGTGGTAAGGCCTGGTTAAGTCACAGACATCTTTAACACCGTAACCTCGCTCCATGTTCACACTTTAGCTGTGTACCCTCTACCAGATATTCCTTCCCCATATGTACCTTCTCCTCGGGAAATGTCCTTTAGTTCCTACCCCTACATCCCCCCTATCACCTCATCTGCAACAAAATTCTCTCATCATAGATAAACAGGATAATCCCACTTATTTTACAATAATCTCAACAGGCTCATAGGCTGACCGATAAATCTGTCTAGCCTTTCCTGTTTCTGTATCTACGCAGATTATTTTCCTTCTTTTATTCCCTTTCGCCTCAATATAGAATAATTTATTGCCTTCTCCCAAAGCCAGCACAGAGCTTTCTGACTTATATTTATCCATAATAACTCTATACTTCCCGGTTTGCAAATTTTTTTCGATTATTCGGTCTCGTCTTATCCCATCCTTTACCAAACGCTCGACTCCATATAAAATGCTTTCATCCTCACTAAGGATAAAAGACTCAAAACTTTTTTCTATCGATTCCACCTGTGCATTCTTTTTATGCCATATCCGCAGTTCACTGGAGTAATAATCGATATACCGAGTGAATAGTAAGTCACCATTTTCCAGCCACTGATGCTCTCCCCCGTTGTCCCCCACTATTTCTATCACCCTATTCTCATCTCGCTCCCAAAGATATATAGCATCATTTAAGCAAAAGGACAGGTCATATCCATTGTTTGTATACTGAAAATATACTTCATACCTCTGCACTGCTGACCATTCTTCCATTCCCGGGATATTCAGTATTTCTTCTCTGCCTGTATCAAGTTTTTTTTCCACCAGTTCATATCGTTCATTCCTATAAACAATAGTTCCTCTTTCACGACTATATATGACCTCGTCTCTTCCGTAATTTATCAGAATAATCTCCCCTCTCCTACCTGTCTCAAGGTTTGTCTTCACTACTTCGCCGTATTCATTCTCATAAATTAATATTCCTTTTTCTTTACTGTACTCAACTACAGTTCCTCCCACCCTTTTCAGGATAATTTCCTGCTCCACCTCATACTCCTGTTCTGCCGTTTGAGACAGGAATACAACGCTATGGGTATCTATTATGTTTTTTTGTCTGTTACTTTGCCAGGCTTTTACTGGTGCTGTCATTATTATAGGTAAAATATCACTGAAAACAGTCAACATAACAATTCCTACGACCATAGAAAATATGACATTCCTATCATTCTTTTTCATTCTACTGTACATCCCCCTTCCTGGAGATAGTCATATATATCTTTAACCCCCTGTATAATGCTATGTATATAAGCCTTATCTGAAGCGCCTCCCAGCATTAGTTCATCCAAACTATTCTTACCAATAATTACCTCCTCCCATGAACCACTAAATCGATTCTGACTTAGGAAAGTATTATAACTTGAATTTGGCGTCATCCCTGTTGTTAAATATATATGGGGCTCTATCTCAATTAAAATTTCTCTTACTACGGTATCACAGTTATGTGAATACAGATTGTATGCTGCCTTAGGGTTCTCAGCTATAAATTGGTTAGTCACTGCACGGAGAATGCTAGCCACAATCCGTTCAACTACCACCGGTATAATGCCAACCATACTCTGATTGGCCACTGCCGGGAGAGCCACGCTCTGGTTAGCCACCACTCGAAGAGTAGCGGTCACCATCTGGTTAGCTTGAACTTCTGCTTGACTTATGACATCTTGCGCACTATTGTACAGAGAAATATATGTTTTTGCCCCCTCAATTTTATCTCTTTCTTCTTGCGAGATTTCTTTTCTCAATGCTCTGTCATAATTATCCATGTTTATACGCCCTGGCAACGTAATCCCTATGTCCCCCGTTCTAAAAAACTCCTCTGTTTCCGCTTTCGTTAGCCGCTCACTTCCCATATATCCTAGGGAGTCTTTGCCTAATACCGCATCTGCCATGCCCCCTGTTCCTGTGTAGGTATAAAACTGGCTACTGCCATCTGGATTTTCTATTAACAAAGCATTATGCCCAAATAGTCTTGCTCCGTCCATATTATTCAGGTAATATACCATATAGTCTGTTTCCGTTTTTCCATCCAAATCCACAAATCTTACCGGATTACTTAAACAATACCCATACCGATTCAACGTCTTGGGCGCAGCCAGCCTTCCCCGGATAACATCCTCCGCCATAAACCTGCCTGCCTCCGGCTGGTATTCCCTGGCCTGGGCAAAGTAGCTTCCGCTGATGCCGTCATACCGATACCCGGTATACCCAAAGGGCTGGCTATCTCCCTGTTTGGTATAAGATAGGGTAAATCTATTCCTGAAAGTGGCTTTTTCATCCAGGGATAAATCCCTTCCAAACTCATCATAACCATAGCACTCTCCCTTTCCTGTGGAGTACAGTACTCGAGGGGGGCTCCCTAAGTCATCCGCTAAATAATAGCGGGGCGGGCTGTTCTTTCTTTCCGTTGCGATGGGGGTAAAATCCCAATAGTAGCTTTCCTCTTCCTCTCCTCTTTGGATGCCTAACAGGTTATGGTAGGGCTTGGTTAAGTCCAGGATATACTCTTCCTGTTTCGTGCCCAGGTTCTTTTCTACTCTCTGGCCCATCCCATTGTAGGTATAGGTCGCTTCCTCCCCCTTATGGTTCCAGGCTCTCTCCAGCCGGTTTCCAGCATCATAAGCATAGCCATGAAGCAGTGTTTCTTCCTGGCTGTTCTGAAGCACGCTTTCTGGAAGCCATTTTCCCTGAAGCTGACTTTCCTGAATCAGGTTCCCCCGCTTGTCATAGGCATAAAAGAGCTGGCAGCCTCCTTCCTGGTAAAGAAGAAGCTCTTTTTCCTGTGCCTGTCCCCTTTGCGGCACAGGGCTTCCCTCCTCTATGGGCTGGATTTCCTCCCTCATCAACTGGTTGATTTCATTGTAGTGATAGAGGCTGACCCTTCCCTTTTCCCTGTCCTCCATCCGGGTACGGTTGCCAAAGGCATCGTAGGTATAGTTGCGGAGTAACCGTCCATCCTTAATGACTTCCGTCAGCCTTTGCAGGCCGTCATAAGCGTATTGGTATGTACCGCTTTCTGTGGAAAGCCCTGCCCTCTTCTTTTGGATGCTGGTCTTATTGCCCAGTTCATCATAGCCATAATCATACTGCTCCAGTTTTCCTCCCCCATCCTCATGGGTTAAGGAGGAAAGCTGGCCAAAGGCATCATAGGCCCAACGGGTCAGGTAGCCTCCGCTGGTCTTTTTGCGGGTAAGCCTTCCTGCCTCATCATAGCCATAGTCCACACGAATATCCGCCTTTCCTAGCGCCTGCCTTCTCCACTGGATGGGCCTGAGAAATTCATCATATTCCCACTGGATGGCAGTTCCATCCGGATATACTATTCCTTTCTGTTCTCCCCTGCTTCCCCATTCATAGCCTACTCTGCGGCCCTTATGGTCGGTAATCCGGATGGGCTTTCCCTGTCCGTTTCGCTCTATGGCAGTTTCCCCCAGCCAGTCCTCCATCCGCTCCAGTTCCCCCAGAGGATTATAGGTATAGCGCACTTCTTTTCCCTCCCCATAAAGGATGCTCTCTATCTGGCCGGAAGGGGTGTAGGCCCACTGGGTGGTAAAGCCTTCCTGGTCTGTCTTTTCCACTATCCGCCCAAGGCTGTCATAGGCATACTGCTCTTTCTGCCCTAAGGCATCCCGGATACTGGTTACCTCCCCAAAGGCGTTGCAGGCATACCAGGTATTCCGTTCTTCCTTCCCCCCTTCCTGGCAGATTTGGGTAAGAAAATCCCGCTCATCATAGAGATAGAGGGTGGGATTTCCCAGGGCATCCACCACTTCCTTTAGCTTTCCCGTAGGGGTATAGGCATAGGTAGTGAGGTTCCCTCCGGCATCTTTTGAGGAGGTAACTCGTCCTAACGCATCATAGGTATAGGCGCTCTTTTGCCCCTTCGGCCCGGTTATGCCCACCATCCTTCCCATAGGGTCGTATTCATAGGTGGTTTTTCCTCTGTGCGTCTCTTCTCTTTCCCGGATTCTTCCCAAAGTATCGTAAGAAAATTTAATCTCTCCTCCGGACGGTAAGCCGACCTTTTCCAGCCTTCCTCCCGGCAGGTAG
>JBNMJJ010000099.1:0-7617 GCA_050873745.1 Lachnospiraceae bacterium
GAGCATATATTTTAAATTATATATACAATTTATGGATAAAAAATAAAATAAAAATTAATTTAAAATATTTTAAAAAATAGATTGACAAATTAAAATGCTCATGGTATTATTCAATTAACAACAAACCAAACTAATCACAGAGGCCACACAAGATAAATCCTGAAAGAGTAATTTGAAGATGTCGATGACGAGAAAGTTGATAATCTATCAGATGAACAGGTACGAATGGGAAGAGTGATTAGAACCATAAAAGGAGGATTGGAGGTATAATCCAATGGGACCAATCGACAGTTTTACTCAATATGAGAGTGGTAATGTACAGCAGTTCCTGACGAGAGAGACCTTTTAACCGCAGTTTTAGAATAAGAGGTATATAGCGGCTGGCACTCATATTGAATATTTACCACTATAATTTAAAAAGCAGGATTAGTGTAAAGAAACTTTTTCGGCAAGGCAGTATTTTAAATTATAAAATAAAGAAAAAGCTATATGAAACTCTCTAAGCAAATGGATGTTTGTGAGTCAGGAATAAAAATAAGCCTTAATCATAGATTGATGCAATGAAAAAAAAGGTAAGAGCAAGAGAAAAGCATTTTTGATTATGATTCGATTGAAATAGATGGTATATGCCAAAGCTGCTCTTACAGAAAGAGGAACAACCGTTGAACACAGAAGTTAATTAGAACGGCCACTATCAGTAAATATACGGATAGTGGCCGTTCGATGTTATAGTACTTTTACTGGGCTAAATCAAAGGTCAGCACTACCTTGAATAAATCTCCGTCAATGGTTAGGTCAAACTCCCCCTTTTGCAGATTGGTGAGGCTTCTGGCAATGGAAAGGCCAAGTCCGCTGCCTTCTGTGTGCCGGGAACGGTCTCCTCGGACAAAGCGTTCCATCAGCTCATCGGAAGAAATGTCCAGAGACTGCCGGGAGGTATTTTTCAGAGAAAAAACAGCCTTTTTTTCTTTCTTCTCCAGGGTCAGATATACCCGGGTTCCTCCCTGGGCATATTTGTATACATTGTTCATCAGATTGTCAAAAACTCTCCAGATATGTCTGCCGTCAACCAGAATCTTCAGGGGCTGCTCCGGCTGCTTAATAATCAGCTCCAAATCCTGTTCTTTTAATTTTTCTTCATATTCCCCCACAGCCTGAGTAAGAAGTACGTCGGTTTCACAGGGAGCCAGCAGAACCTCCACATTTCCGGAGCTTACTTTGGAGGCCTCCACTAAATCTTCCAGAAGCTTTTTCATACGCTGGGACTGGCGGTGGAGGGCAGAGGCATATTCCTTTAGCTGTGAAAGGTCGCCGTTTTGTTCGCTGGCAATCAAATCCGAGTAGTTAATGATGGATGTAAGGGGCGTTTTCAGGTCGTGGGACACGTTGGTAATCAGTTCCGTTTTCATCCGCTCGCTTTTTAATCTTTCTTCCACGGCACGGCTCATGCCCAGGGCAATGCTGTTCAGGTTTTCTCCGTGTTCTTTAAAATCCCAGTACATTTTTGAGGTGTCCGTCTGATGGGCCAGATTTCCTTTGGCCAGTTCTCTTCCCGAATCCTGCAATTTATGAAGAACCAGAGCCAGGTACAAAACCAGAACGGAAAACAGGAATTTTTCTCCCAGCCAGATGAGCAGCAACCCGTCCATGGAACCGATAAGCAGGAGGAAGAACATTTCCAAAAGAAAGAGAAGGATTATCCCCAGTATGGTTTTCCAAAGAAGGGGGAGATAAGAAATCATCTTCCCGGCCAGCCTGAATGTACCTTTTCCCAGCTTCAAAAAGACGGTCCAGGAATAAAACAGGAGGGAATTTTGCCACCACTTTCCTAATTTAATCCGAATGGCGCAGTCTGCCAGAAAGGCGGTCAAAATAACCACGGATAAGGGAAAGGCAAAGAGGATATAAACGAACACCTCCCAGTTGCTGAAGCTGTCCCCTGCTGCAATAATTAAAGCGAGAACCAAAAAGATAATCCCCGTAAATACATCCAGGGGAATGGCGGTCAGCCAGTTTTTTTGGATACCCTCCTGTCCTTTCTGGTGACCGGCGCTCACCAAAAGAAAAAGGAAGGAGATAATACCGATAAGAATACCGGCTGCACACAGGCCAATCAGCAGATAGCGGTAGTCATAGATGAAGATATGCAGCGCCTGAAAGTCACTGGGGTAATCCGCAAGATACTCTTTGAACTGCTCCGTGTTAAGGGTATAAAATTCACATTCTACGGCTGTGAGGATTCCAAAAAATGACAATAATGTCATCAGTGAAGCTGTTCCAAGAATCAGGTAGGCGGCTGATTTGGCAGCTATGCTTGAACGTATATTTTTCATATGAACCTCCAAATTAATTTTCTTGTTTGGCTACGGGGAAGGCAGCAGGCTTTGGGACTTAGACCGACCCTGTATCCATTTTGTAGCCCTGACCCCATATCACCTTAAGATAACGGGGATGATTCGGGTCTATTTCGATTTTTTCCCGAATATGGCGGACGTGGACGGCGATGGTGTTCTCGGTGCCTATGGGCCTGTCCTTCCAGACCGTGCGGTAAATCTCCTTTGGAGAGAAAACCTGACCGGGATGGGTGAGGAGCAGCTTTAAAATTTCGTATTCTGTGGGAGTAAAGGAGACCTCCTCCCCGTCCACAAACACCTGCTTTGACAAATCCTTAAGCTCAATCCCTCCCAGGGCGATTACATCCGGCTGCCGGATGCCGCCGCCAAGCTGCAGATAGCGGCGCAGATGGGACTTGACCCGGGCAGTCACCTCCATTGGGCTGAAGGGTTTGGTGATGTAATCGTCGGCCCCGACATTCAGACCCAGAACCATATCCACCTCCTCGCTTTTTGCGGTCAGAAAAATCACCGGAAGGTTGCTGATTTGGCGAATGCGGGAAAGGGTTTCCATACCATCCATAACGGGCATCATAATATCCAGTAAAACCAGGTGAATATCCTCCCGTTCCAGAATATCCAGGGCCTGTCTGCCGTTGTAAGCCTCGAAAAAACGGTAGTCGGTGTTTCCCAGATAAATTTTCAGGGCGTTGATGATGTCTTTTTCATCATCACAAATAAGCAAGTTATACATAAGGTACCTCCTGATTGCTTCTCATCATGATTATACCTTATACGGATATGAATAAAAAACAGGGGAAAAGTTTAAGATTTGCTTAAGAACGACGGGTGGAGAAAAAGGGATAAAAAAGAAAAAAATTCCTATTTTACCTATTGACATAGTAGTCTGATAGGTGTATTATCATACCAACCCCAAAGGTTAATAGGTTAATAATTGAATAAATTGGAACGCTAATGGCAAAAGTCCTGAAGGTTAAGGGATGTAATGGTTAGGAGGAAGGCAGCTTATGCGCAGAAATAATTACAGATTTGAAACCCTGCAGTTACACGTTGGACAGGAGAAACCGGACCCGGCAACGGATGCGAGGGCAGTACCGATTTATGCAACCACATCTTATGTATTTCAGGATTCTGCTCAGGCAGCGGGGCGTTTTGCTCTGACGGAACCGGGAAACATTTATACCCGGCTGATGAACCCTACCTCCGATGTATTCGAGCAGCGTGTGGCGGCACTGGAGGGCGGAGCGGCAGCTCTGGCCACGGCTTCCGGTTCGGCGGCAATTTCCTATGCGGTACAGAACATTGCCCTGGCGGGAGACCACATTGTAGCCTGTAAGAATCTTTACGGCGGAACCTACAACCTGTTTGCCAATACCCTGAAGGAACAGGGAATAACCACTACCTTCGTGGACCCGGAGAATGAGGAAGAGATTAAAGCGGCGATTCAGGAGAATACCAGGTTGCTCTACGCAGAGACCCTGGGAAATCCCAACAGCGACATCGCTGATTTAGAAGCCCTTTCCGCCATTGCTCATGAAGCGGGCATTCCCCTGATTGTGGACAATACCTTTGCCACTCCCTATTTACTCCGTCCAATCGAGCATGGAGCGGATATTGTAGTGCATTCCGCTACGAAATTCATGGGAGGCCACGGAACCGTAATGGGAGGCGTGGTAGTAGATTCCGGCAAATTTGACTGGGCAGCCAGCGATAAATTCCCCGGCCTTTCTGCCCCCAATCCTTCCTATCATGGGGTAGTTTTTACCCAGGCATGCGGAAATCTGGCCTATATTTTAAAGCTCCGTACCACGTTGATGAGAGATCAGGGGGCAACCATTTCACCCTTCAACTCCTTCCTCCTTCTGCAGGGGCTGGAGACTTTGTCCCTTCGTCTGGACAGACATGTGGAAAATGCCCTGAAGGTGGTGGATTTTCTGAAAAATCATCCCCAGGTGGAAAGGGTGAACCATCCTTCCCTGGCTGAAGGCAAGCAGAAGGAGTTATATAACCGCTATTTTGCAAAGGGAGCCGGTTCCATTTTTACCTTTGAAATCAAGGGAGATGCAAAGACAGCACAGAAATTTACGGAAAGTCTGGAGCTATTTTCCCTGCTGGCAAACGTAGCAGACGTGAAATCTCTGGTGATTCACCCTGGCAGCACTACCCATTCCCAGATGAATGAGGAGGAGCTTAGCTACTGCGGAATCAAGCCGAATACCGTAAGGCTGTCTATCGGAACGGAGCATATCGAGGATATTCTGGAAGATTTGCAGGCCGGTTTTGAAGCGGTAAAATAAGAGATTTGAAAGGGTAACAATGCTGCAGGAAAAGCGGCAAGTGTATTGAGGATGAGAGTGCTGCATCAGGCAGCGGAAAGAGAGGATAGTATGGCAAATATTTATACATCGGCAGATCAGTTAATCGGAAAAACTCCCTTGTTGGAGCTTACCCATATTGAGCAGGAATTTGGCTTGCAGGCTAAAATTGTGGCGAAATTGGAGTATTTTAATCCGGCAGGTTCAGTAAAGGACAGAATTGCAAAGTCTATGCTGGATGCAGCGGAGAAAGAAGGAAAATTAACCAAAGATTCCGTTATTATTGAGCCAACCTCCGGAAATACAGGAATCGGTCTGGCATCCGTGGCAGCAGCCAGAGGCTATCGTCTGATTATCGTTATGCCGGACACCATGTCCGTAGAGAGAAGACAGTTGATGAAGGCCTATGGGGCAGAGCTGATACTGTCCGAGGGGGCAAAGGGAATGAGCGGAGCCATCGCAAAGGCTAAGGAGCTGGCAGAGTCGATTCCGGGAAGCTTTATCCCAGCCCAGTTTGATAACGGAGCCAATCCCCAGGCTCATCTTACCACCACCGGCCCGGAGATTTATGAGGATACGGATGGAGAAGTGGATATTTTTGTGGCAGGTGTAGGTACTGGCGGTACGGTTACCGGAGTAGGCCGTTATTTGAAAGAAAAAAAAGCCGGGGTAAAGGTTGTGGCGGTAGAGCCGGAGGCATCTCCCGTTTTATCCGGCGGAAAGCCCGGCCCTCATAAAATCCAGGGAATCGGTGCAGGCTTCGTGCCTTCGATTTTAGATACAGGAATTTATGATGAAATCGTTCCTGTGAGCAATGAAAACGCCTTTGCTTACGGTAAGCTGATTGGTCAGAAGGAAGGCATACTGGTGGGAATTTCTTCCGGAGCAGCTCTCTGGGCGGCTGTTCAGGAGGCAAAGAAAGAAGAAAACAAGGGAAAGACCATTGTAGTATTGTTCCCTGACACTGGTGACAGGTATTTATCAACCCCGTTATTTGCAGAATAAAAAAGTGATTTGCAGGGCAGACTGAAGAACTACTTTCGGTTTGCCCGAATGCTTTGTGGAAGGAGAAATGGTTATGCTTATATCCACCAGAGGAAGGTATGCGCTTCGTGTAATGATAGACCTGGCGGAACATGCCGGCAGTGAGTATGTGCCGTTGAAGGATGTGGCTGACAGGCAGAATATATCCCGAAAATATCTGGAGAGCATTATGACGGTACTGTCAAAAAATGACATGGTGGAAGGCCTCCACGGAAAAGGAGGTGGGTATCGTTTGAGAAGGCAGCCGGAGGACTATCGGGTAGGGGATATTCTTCGCCTGACGGAAAATTCTCTGGCCCCGGTTTCCTGCCTGGAGGAAGGCACCGACCCCTGTGAAAGGGCGGCGGAATGCAAAACCCTTCCCATGTGGACCAGACTTTTTCATATGATAAACGATTATTTTGATGGAATTACCATAGCCGATTTGGCGGAAAGCTCCTCGGCGGATAATTATGTGATATAGTAGAATGGATACACCAGATTCCCCTGTGGAGGCCAAAACTCCACAGGGGGTTTTTTTGGTCACTTGGTGCATTTTGGGTTTCAAAAGCAGGCATATCTGCCGATAGATTTTATAAAGGGTAAGCATCAGGAACAGATAGGAGGAATGAAGCTGTGGCAGTTGCAGGAATAAGCGGTTCTGACACGATAATAGGCTACCAGTACGACGGATTTACAGAGGAAGACCGTACTGTCCAGAAGATTTTACGGGAGCATTATGATAAAGTGCATAAAGAAAACCTGAGGCATTCCGACCCGATGGCATACATCCGGTCAAAGTATTGTGACGTAACCTCCCCCAATTTCCGCCGAGATATGACCAAAGACCAGAGGGTTTTGGCCCTTCGCAGCGAGAAGAGGATGCTGGATACAGACGGCCGCTCCCACGGGGGCTGTGCCAGATATGATTATGCTCTGCGAAATCACGGGGATTTATATACGGGAGGTTCAAAAAGTACAGGCTATTGGCGTAATACGGATAAGGAAAAGCAGCACGCCCGAAGCGTCATTAACCAGCAGATTTCAACCCTGCTTTCCCGGCATGGTATATCCTTATCGAAAGAAATAAATCTGAAATTCACCATAGACCCATATACCTATGGGGTAAGCGTTTCAGGAAATGACAAGGAGAATATTTTATCGTTGATTGAAGAACTGCTGAATGAAGGGGATAATGGGAAAAAACTGTGGACGCACGCATGGATTTGTATGCACGATTCAGATAATGAGATTGTTAATTCTCAGGCAAACAGGACTAAGGCGAACCAATACGCTCTTTGGCATGAATTGTATAATACAACCGGATATGACATACGAAATTCGTCATATCACAGCGGTACGTTTTGGGCAGAGGACGGGACGGATTTGCTGGCCCTGTTTAAGGAAAAGGCCAAAAACGGTGCAGGCTATGAGCTATATGCCCAAAGGCTTTTGGAATATGCCGCAAATGGGTGGAACAGGGAGAATGATTTGGTGCTGGAAATAGGCTTTGACCAAAGCGGCCTGTATGACATCGGACAGGACAAAGGCTATGGAGCAGCACAGGACACATGGATTAGAGGAAGAAATGAAAGCATATTTGAGGCCAGGGCATGAGGGTGAAAATTCAGGAAAATGGAGAAATAAAAATGAAGATGAATAGAATAAACACCCCAGGATACCAGGTTATCCTGGGGGCAGTGGTATCGGCGGTGGTTATGCTGGCATTGCCGTGGCTGGCGGTTACTTTTGTAAAAGGCGATGCAGGAATGGCAGTATGTTTTCTTCTGTTTTTTGCGGTAAATCCAATATACTCCATGATTATTGGGATTTTCTCGGGAAAACATATTAAGCGTCTGTGGAGTATGCCGATTGTTTCGGCGGCGCTGTTTCTGGCCGGAACATGGATTTTCTTTGATATGGGC
>JBNMJJ010000100.1:0-7608 GCA_050873745.1 Lachnospiraceae bacterium
CGGGTCTGGCTGACGGAGCTTTATGTGGATTTTCGCACCAGACGCATAAGCGTCTCCCGCTGGCGACAGGAAACGGAAGAACTGCTGGAAAAAATGCGGGCCCTGGATGGACGAAATCCTCAGCCCAGGCTTTTCATGGCCCATTTATATATTTCTTCGGACAGGCCTTTGGAGGCCCGGTGGCTTTTAGACCGTGCAGAAAAGACGCTGCAGGAAGAAAAGGACCCGGTGACCTATGCCTACTATCTCTATCTGACCACCCTGATTAAGGGAGACGGGGAATATCAGCAGAAGGTAAAGGAAAGGATAGAGGAATTATATTACGGAGAGGTAAATAACTGGAAGATAGCCTGGCTGATGCTGTATGTATCTCCTGATTTACACAGCCATGCCCAGAAAAAATGGGATTTTTTACAGGAAGTATTCCTTGCAGGCTGTACCAGTCCGGTATTGTATACAGAGGCGGTGCTTTTGTTGAATTACCAGCCCACCCTGCTGATGGAGCTGGGAAGTATTGAACTGCGTATTCTTCGCTTTGGCCAGAGCAGACAGGCTCTGTCGGAGGAAGTGAAGGGAGTGCTGCAGTATCTTTCATTTAAAGAGAAAGAGTATTCGGACGCTCTTTTTGATTTGCTTCAAGGGATTTGCTGTCAGGAGGAGAATATTCCCATGCTGCAGTCCCTCTGCAGTCTGTTGATTAAGGGAAATAAAAAGGGAAAACAATATTTTCCCTGGTATGAAAGAGCCGTTTTTGCGGGGCTTAAGATTACCCGTTTGTATGAATATTACATGATGTCCCTGGAGAGGAACGGGGAAGTGGATATTCCCAAAACGGTGCTCATGTATTTTTCCTATGAAAGCAGCCTGAGTTACCCAAATGCGGCCTATTTGTACCGTTATGTCTATGAAAATAAAGATACCCTGGAGGAACTTTATCTGGCCTATGCACCCCGGATAGAGCGATTTGTGGTAAAGCAGCTTTATGCCGGAAAGATTAACCGGGATTTGGGCTATCTGTATGAGCATATGCTGGTGGGAGATATGCTTACCATGGACAATGCAGCGGCTTTGGAAAAAGTGATGTTTCTCTATTCCGTTTGCAGGGTGGGGGAGCAGGATGAGCGGCTGATTGTGGTGCCAAAGCATCTGGAGGAAGAGAGGGCCTATGATTTTTACCAGGGAAAGACCAGGGCTTTGCTTGTGGGAAAAAATTATCTTCTGCTGAGAGAGGACAAATGGGGGCGGCGTTTTGTTCTGCCCCAGGAGGACTATCCTGAAGGGTTTCTGGATGTTTCCGCCATGAGCCGGGCCATTCATCCTATGGTGCAGGAGGCTCTGGGGCTGGCTCTCTACGTCTGTGAGGACAACGGGGACTGGCAGCCTATAGACAGGGAGAATGAAAGCCAGTTTCGGTTTTTAAGCGAGCATCCCGGGCTTTTGCAAAGAGAGCGGCAGCAGTTAAGGAGCCGTCTGCTGGACTACTACCATGAAGCGGATGAAATGGGGCTTTTGGACAACTGGCTGGAGGAATGCGCTCAGGATGCGCTGCCCCAAAAGGAAGAAAACAAGCTGATTCATTTTCTGCTTGCCAGGGGCTTTTATGAAAAGGCATACGACTTTGTACAGATTTACGGGCCTGAGAGGATAGCTCCCAAGCTGCTGGTAAGAATTTGCACCTATATGCTGGAGGATGGGGGAGATTCCCAGATTCTTCTCTGGCTTACGGACAGCGCTTTTCAGAGAGGAAAATACAACCTTCCCATGCTGGCCTTTTTGGCAGAGCATTATCAGGCAAGCTGCAAAGGGCTGGGGGCTTTGTTCAAAGCCGCCTGGGATTTTGAGGTAGACGTCTATTCCTTAAGTGAAAGGCTTTTGACCCAGATTCTGTATACCAAAGAGAGTGTCTCCGAGGAACTTAATGCCTTTATAGCATATGTTTCAGGAGGGGCAAAAACGCCTTTGGAGGCGGCCTATCTGTCTTGGCGTTCTCAGGCCTTTGTGGCAGGGGAAAGGCCTATGGAGGGCTATTTTATCCGGGATATTGGAAGGGTTTACAAAAGAGGAGTAAAGCTCCACTTTGTAAATAGGATTGCCTATTTGAAGTATTTTGCCGAACATAAAGAGGAGAGAGCGCTGGCGGAAGAAGGGCTTTTGTGTACTTTTCTTCGTGAACTGGCCTTTGGAGAACAGTGGATATTTCCCTTTTTTATGGCCTATCAGGATTTGCCGGGGATGGAAATTCTGGCAGATAAAAGTCTGGTGTCCTATCAGGGAAAGGCGGCAGAACAGGTGGCTTTACACTATGCCAGAATCAGGAATGAAGGGGAAAAAGAGATTTACCATAAGGAATTTATGGACGAGCTGTACGGCGGAACCTTCGTAAAGGAGTTCATCCTTTTTGCAGGGGAAGAAGTAAAATATTATATTACCCGGGAAGAGGAAACTCAGGAGCGGCTGGTGGCAAACGGTATTTTAGCCGGCAGGAAACCGCCCCGGGAAGAGGAAAGAAAAGAGGGGCAGAGCCGGTATCAGAGGATTAACCGATTGACCGCTCTGGTAAATGAAGAAGAATATGAGCAAACAGAGGAGCTGCTGGAAGATTACTGGAGGATGGAATATCTGACGGAGGCAGTGTTCCATTTGTGAAAAGAAAGGAAGAAAAAGGAGACCGCCGATGCTGTTTGGAAAAGAAAGTTTTCGGAAAAAGAATAATGGGGCATATCTGATTGGTTACCGGCTTTCCGAAAAGTATGCCCAGATAAGCTTTCTGCGTATCGGAGAAAACCAGCCTTATACCTTTTCCATGGTGGCAGGAATGGAGGAATACAATCTTCCCCTCTGCCTTTTTCGAAAGGAAGAGGAAAAGCTCTGGCTGATGGGAAAGGAGGCCGTGGATGCTTTAGCCAGAAAGGACGCATCCGCAGAAAGAGCATCCAGGGAGAGAGCCTTTATGGAGACAGCGGCCCGGCCACCGGAAGGGCTGTTGGAGAACCTTCTGCAAAGGGCCTTTCGGGGAGAGCAGGTTCAGGTCTATGGAGAAACCTATGAGGCCCGTGCGCTGCTGGCCCTTTATGTGAAAAAAAGCCTGTCTTTGTTAAGCCTGGAAATCAGTCTGAACAATATAGCCGCCATCGTCTTTACCGTAGATGATTTGAACCAGGAGAAGGTGGCTGCCCTAAGGGAGATGACCCAGTATCTGCAACTGGGAAAAACAGAGATGTATTTTATGACCAGGGAGGAAAGTTTTTTCTGGTATAATCTGCATACGGAACAGAGCCTATGGAAAGGACAGGTCATGCTCTATGAAATGGAGGAAGAGGGGCTGGTCAGTTTCAGGCTTTATGTGAATCGAAATACTACACCGCTGGTGACCATCGTGGAAAAAAAGACGTACCCTGAGGCTCACAGCCTTTGCGAAAAAAAGGTGGAGGGAGAAATCCGGGACCAGCTTTTTTTGAAGCTGTGTCAGGAGGATTTTCAGGGAAAGACGGTATCGGCGGTCTATCTTATCGGAGAGGGATTTAGTGGAGACTGGTATCAAGAGACGCTGAAGTTTTTTTGCCAGAACCGGAGAGTGTTCAGGGGAAACAATCTGTATAGCAAGGGGGCATGCCAGGGACTTTTGCAGAAGCTGGAGCCGGACAAGCTGGCGGAGACCTACGTTTATCTGGGAGAGGATAAACTGCTGGCCAACGTGGGGATGAATCTTCTCAGGCAAGGAGAGAAGTCCTATCTGGCTATTCTCAACGGGGGCAGCAGTTGGAATGATGGTGAATATCAGTGGGATGTGATTCTGGAGGGAGATAATCAGCTTGTTTTCAGAATTACTCCGTTAAACGGGAAGGAAATCGTGGACCATGTCATGATTTTAAGCGGGCTGCACCCCTTAAAGCAGCCTGTGGTCAGAATCCATCTGGAAATCCGGATGAGCTCTCCCCGGGAATTTCAAATAAAAGCATGGGACAGAGGCTTTGGTCAGATTTATCCTTCCGGAGGACGGGTTTGGGAGGAAACCATTGAGCTGTAGCCGCTCGGCGGCAAAGGAAACCAGCGGGACGCAGCCGGATTGTCGGCAGGGAGAATCGGTGGTTCGCCCGGTGGCAAAGGAAGTATTGGATGTAAGGAGCCTGGAGGCTTGAAAGAGGAATCATGAGCATCAGATTATGTATAGGAGAATACGCAAAAAACGGTTATGAACCGATACATATGGGGACAACCATTTTTTCCGTGGAAGAGCTGTGCTTTTTTATCCGGGAAAATGCCTGTCTTTTGGACGAGAGTTTCATGGAAGAGGAGCTTATGGTCTGGCTGGAAAAGGAGTGCGGCCTGCCCGGTCTGGCCCAGGAGCTGAGAGGGGTATCGAGAAAGAAGTCTTCTCTGAAAGGCTTTGTAGACGTTATTCTGGAGTATACCGGATTTTTTTCCCCGGAAGAGAATCGGCAGATTATTCAGATTATTACGGAAAACAGCAGCTTATCGGTTTATGAAAAAAGGAAGGCCAGAGCGGATGCTTTTTTGGCAAAAGAAAATTTTGCTCTGGCAGGCCGGGAGTACCGGGGGCTGCTTAAGCAGCTTGGACCGGAAGAAAAGCAGCTTAAGGGCCAGGTCTATCATGGATGCGGCGTCTGCCTTGCGAGACTGTTCTATTTTACCCTGGCAGGAGAATATTTCCAGCGGGCATATGAACTGACGGGGCGAAGGGAGAGCTTTAAGCAGTATCTGTGGACGAAGAGGTTGGCGGCAACCGAAGGGGAGTATCTGAACTTTTTAAAGGACCATGAAGATGCCTATGAGGATTCTCTGGAAATGGAGGAAGAGCTGGAAAAGCTGCGTGAAGGCTGGCAGGACAGCCCCAGGGCAGAACTGCTTGCCTCTGTTCGCAGGGAAGAAGGGCTGGCGTATGAACAGAAACTGAAGGAAAGAGTGGAATATTTAAAGGATGCTTATTGCAGTATGTTGAATGGTTCCCGATAAAAGGGAAGCACAATCAGGATGTACAGACAAATGGAGGAAAAAAATGAAGTGGTGGCATCGCATTATTGAGCGTTTTCAACGAGGGGTGGAAGAAGAGGATTTGGAACTGGAATGGGACGCTTCTTCCATAGAAAACTGGGATTGGGAAACTTTGCTGAAAGACCGCGATATGCTGAAAATGACGGATGATTATGAGCGGCAGAAGTTTATTCGAAGCTGTGTGGACCAGATGAGCGCTTCTTCCGGTCAGTTGGATAAGCTGTCGGAAGAGTACAATATGGTTACGGCTTATTTGAAGGATATAGAAGAAATAGAGGCCCTTCCCGAATCGGAAATGGAGTGCGTAAGGGAAAATGCTCAGAAGATTACTTCTTATGAGGGGGCACGCAGGGAATATCAGGAGAAAAAGAACCGGCTTACGGAAAGGCAGTTTCGCCTGATGGAGAACTATGAGGATGTTATGCCAAAGCCCTACCAGGACATTAAAGAGGCGGAGGAGTACCGGGAGCTGGTTAAAGCGGACATGAACCGGCTGGAGGGAGAAAAGCATGCCTATCAATATCGGAAGCAGGAGCTGCAAAAGGATATGGCCAATACCCGGGGAATGGTTTTTATCTGTCTGATTGCATCCCTGGTCTGCCTTATGATGCTTGCCATTTTGCAGTTTGGATTTGAAATGAATACCCAGATTGGTTATATTCTTACTCTGGGAGGAGGAGCCGTAGCCCTGACCGCTTTATATGTGAAATATTTGGATTTCCGGACCCAGTTGTCCAGGACGGAAAAAGGCATTAATAAAATCGTGCTTTTGAAAAATACGGTAAGTATCCGGTATGTAAATAATACTAATCTTTTGGAGTATTATTACATGAAATATAAGGTCAATAACGGAAAAGAACTGCTGACCATGTGGGAAAAATATCAGCAGGAAAAGGAAGAGCGGATTAGGGACCGGAAAAACAGAGGGGAGCTGGATAAGCAGAAGAGGGAACTGATTAAGATATTAAACCGGTATCAGCTTCATGACCCGGAGATATGGCTCCATCAGGCGGATGCCCTTATGGACCCCAAGGAAATGGTGGAAATCCGCCACAATCTGATAGAACGCCGCCAGAAGCTGCGTGTGCAGATGGAGTATAATAAGAGACTGGCAACGGAGGCACAGCAGGAAATCAAAAGAACGGTAGAAGCCTATCCCCAGTATAAGGAGGAAATTTTGGGCATGGTAAACCGGTTTGAGAATCGGACGGCTTAAGGGTGAATCGGAGCCGGGATGGCCTGCATAAGAGTCTTCACATCATCTATGGGAGCCGGGCCGTCGCAAATGTGCTGTAGTTGGGTTTGCAAAAAAACGCATAAGTAAATAAATGATGAACAATTCCCCCTTTTTTTCTATCGTTATGGAAGAAAAGGGGGAATTGTATTGTAGATATGAATATTTTTTCGTATAATACAGATATAAAACCATCAGCCAATACATGATTTTCCATCCAGTTTTTGATGGACAAAAAAAGCTGTCTGGCCTGACAGAAAGGGGTTACGCAAAAGAAGAAAGGAGAAGGTACATATGGGGAAAGAATATCTGGTAGAGGGAGCAAAGCTGATGTGCGTCCAGGGAGACAGGCATACCTTTCTGCAAATACCCAAGGGGCATGGCTACACCAGTGGGGGAAAGAAAAAGGCCAACTGTCTGGACTGTGTTGCGGGGGAAAACATCCAGCCCTTTGGCGGCTGTGCAAAAAACAAAGGGAATCATCAATGTGAAGGATATATGCAGCTTGTGGAAAGGTGGGAGAGCATGAGCGCTTCCACAACGGCACCGGAAAAGGTGAATGGGGAGGACGCCCTGACCATGGACAGCGTATTGCTCTGCAGGCGGGGCGGGTTAATCCTGCCCCTTACTTCAGGCCAGGGATATGATAAAGAGGTGGACTGGGAGGTCTTTGCCCGGCGTTTTAGGAAGATGCTGCCATGGGTAGTGGGAAAAACCTGTCCTGCTTCATCTTTGGAGGAGACCCCATCAACCTCAACACCGGAAACTACATCTATGAAAAAGAAGACCTGAAGATGGGAGGCATCAGCCCCCTCTTCTTTCAACTCTTTTATAACGCCATGGAAAAAGGAAGAGGAGGAGTACTGGGCCAGGGCTGGCACCACAACCAGGAAACCCGGATTCAAAAAGAAGATGAGCGGCTGCTCTACCTCTGCCTGGGGGATGGAAGAAGACTGCCCTACCGCCGGGGCCTGGGAGACATTTACGCCCCGGTCTTTGGCGACGAAGGCCTGATAGGAAAAGAAGAAAAAGGGTACCGCTACCATACCAGAGGAGGAGAAGAGTATACCTTCAATGAAGAAGGCCTGCTCCAAAGCCGGCAGGACAAAAGAGGATGCCGGGACACCTACTCTTATAACGCTAAGGGACAGCTTGTCCAGGTGAAGGGAGCCAATGGAGGGCAGCTCTTCTACCGTTACAACAAAGAGGACAAGCTGATGGAGGTAAAAGACCATACAGGAAGAGAAGTGCGTCTCTGGTACCGCTACGGAAAGCTGTACCGGTATGTGAACGCCTGCGGCCAGACCTACACCTACGAATACAACCTCAACGGAAGGCTGGAAAGCGTGCTGACCCCCAGA
>JBNMJJ010000101.1:0-7475 GCA_050873745.1 Lachnospiraceae bacterium
AAGAAGAAGAAAGGGTTGGTTATCAATGATAAGGTCTGGCTTTTGCTGTCGCTTGCCGCAGCCCTGATAGTATGGTACTTTCTGTCCCTGGGCCAGCAGACGGGAAGAAGCTTTCCTTTTATTGATAAAGTTATTCCTGCCGTCAATACCATGATTAAGCGGGGAGCCTTCTTTAAAGACATTCAAAACAGTCTCATCTGTGTAACTCTGGGATTCAGCTTAGGCTTTGCCACTTCACTGCCAGTGGCTTTTTTGATGGCATGGTATACGCCGGTTCAGAAAATCATCGAACCCTGGATAAACTTTATCCGCAACATTCCTGCTCTGGGATACGCCCCGCTTATGGTTATCATTTTCGGAGTGGGAATAAAGCCAGCCGTTATCCTTATCTGGATTTGTACGTTTATGACGATGAGCATTACAATTTACCAGGGCATAAAAAATATTGACGCAACTTTACTGAAAGCGGCCCGTGTTCTCGGAGCCAATGACTGGGATATTTTTATCAAAATTATTTGTCCCGCCACCGTCCCTTTCATTATTACTGCTGTCCGGCTGGGCTTAAGCGCAGCGCTGACCACACTGCTGGCGGCTGAGTCCACAGGAGCGCAGGCAGGTATCGGTATGCGAATCCGTTCCCTGGCCAACTCCTTCGATTCTCCTCCCATGCTGATGTACATAATCTTACTGGGTATACTCGGGTTGGTTTTCGTAAAAATTGTTGATATTATCGAAAGGAAACTGACCGGATGGCAGGAGAAGATTTAATCAAACTGAAAATAGATAAGATTTACAAGGAATACGATACTCGCAGTGGGAAGACCATTGCCCTTAACGGCGTGGATTTAGAGATAAAGGAAAACGAATTCATCTGTGTGGTAGGTCCCTCCGGCTGCGGTAAATCCACCCTGTTGAATATCATCGCCGGTTTATTGGAGCCCACCAGCGGCTCCGTATACCTGGACGGCAAGAAAATCGAAGGCACCGGCCCAGAGAGGGGCGTAGTTTTTCAGAACTATGCTCTTTTTCCCTGGCGCACCGTTTTGAAAAACGTCATGTTCGGCCTGGAAATCAAAAAAGTACCCAAGGCGGAGGCAGCAAGAATCGCCCGCAAATACATAAAGGCCGTTGGCCTGGAGGGCTTCGAAAACGCCTATCCAAAGGAATTGTCCGGAGGTATGCGCCAAAGGGTAGCCATTGCCCGGGCCTATGCCGTTAATCCAGAGGTGCTGCTTTTAGACGAACCCTTCGGCGCACTGGATGCCCAGACCAGGTTTCAGTTACAGATGGAGCTTTTGAGCACCTGGGAGAACGAAAAGAAGACCTGCTTCTTTATCACTCATGATGTAGACGAAGCAGTCATCCTGGCTCAGCGTGTAGTCATTATGAGCGCCCGGCCCGGCAGGGTTAAATGGATTATCGATATTGATATTCCTTATCCCAGAACCCAGGCCACCAAAAACGAAGCCAGATTCCTGGAACTGAAAAACCAAATCTGGAATGAAGTGTATCAGGAATTCCTTGAGGTTCGCAAATAAATTATTTACCGGTTAAATCCGGTTAAATATAAGTATTTAAAATGGAGGAAAATAGATGAATAAAATATTAACCCTGGCGCTTGCCCTGTTTACGGCCTTTTCCTTAGCCGCCTGCAGCTCAAGCGAACCTGCAACCAATGATACTCCTGCCGGCTCTGAAGCCTCTGGTTCTGCCGGTGCCAATGAAGCTGCGGTTTCCCAAAAGACCGTTAAGTTAAACGTGGCTTATATGCCCGATTATGCTTCTCTCTGGTCTGTGCTGACCGCTATCGATAAAGGCTATTTTGCCGAGGAAGGTCTGGAAATCACGTTATGGGAGTTTGCCGACGGCCCTTCCGAAATAGCCGCTATGGAAGGCGGAAGCATTGATTTGGCCTACATCGGCCACGGCGCTCATAAGCTCTGCGTAAATGGTCAGGCGCAGATTTTCCTGCCCTCTTCCGTTCACAGCACCGACAGAATTATTGTTCTTCCCTCTTCAGGCGTTACTTCTGTAGACGACCTTTCCAACCTGAAGGGCAAGAAGGTGGCTTACAACGGCGGTTCTTCTTCCGAAACCGCTCTGAACGGCGCTTTAGCCGCTGCCAACTTAACCAGGGATGACATTGAAGCCTATGAGATGGACGCCACCAACATGGTTGCGGCTATGCTTTCCGGCAGTGTAGACGCCTGTACCGCATGGAATCCCTACTCCGTCCAGATTATGGAATGCTGCGAAGGAGCTTTGGAGCTGGAATTTGCTACGGATTCCGTCAATCTGTCAAGCTGGATTTGTCTTCCTGATTTTGCCAAAGAAAACCATGATGTTTTAGTCCGCTTTACCCGGGCGTTAATGAAAGGTATGGAATTTGCCTCTCAGGAAGAAAACTGGCCTTACGTTGTAGACTTATACGCTAAACAGTGCGCAAAGGATTCTGCGGCCTGTGAAGCGGAAACCAGCGATGCAACCTGGTTCTCCTCTGAATACATCAAAACCTCTCTCTCCGACGGAACCTTCGAAGATTTATACACCCGTCAGCAGCAGGTGTTTATTAACAATGGCGATATTACTGAAGCCGTTGACTTATCAAACTACGTCCTTTTCGACGTAATCAAGGAAGCTTTGAAGTAATATTCCTTCCAAAGATTATACCGACATCCAGTAAAAGAGGCCGCCTGTGTATTGCAGCGGCCTCTTTTTTATTCCGTACTACTATCCTGAAATCCGCTATGACACCTACCAAAATTTTATCCGCTCCAACCAGTTTCCTTTCCACCAACACTGGGTTCTTATCTATTTACTATACTCTGCCGCTCCAATATCAGGAGCGCTTCCCGTTACCCGGGCATTTCCAAAGAAATCTCTCTCATAGGATACTCCCGCAACCCTGGGAAAATTATTCCCCATGATATAACTTAGGCTGGGATTTCCCTCCGCCCTGGCCTTTTCAAATGCCTCCCGGGGAGACAGGTTTCTGCCGTCATACACCTGGCTTATGGTTCCTCCAAATTCCTGAACAGCCTTTTCCAGAGTCACTCCCTTATCGATAAGGAGAGAGCCCTGACACAGCTTATAACCATCCAGCAGGCCTGATTTTCCTGTTCTTGCCGTTTTTGCATCCTTATTTTCCGGTCCGCTTCCTGCATTCACCAGAATCGTATTCAAAGCGCCCTGAGGCTGAATCGCATTAGTCTCCTGGGCCGGAGCCGTAATTCCTCCTAAATAAGCGTTATTATACAGGTGTGCCTTGCTCTCCAGCTTGGCCGTCTCACCATAGAAGAATTTCTGTCCTTTCGGATAGCAAAAGATATTGTTAAAGAAATACATATCGTTCACACCTACGCCTGCCCCCGTATTGGACAGCATTATCACTCCCCTGTTGGTAGTATTTTCGGAATATATGGTATTGTTGTAAATCATCGTGCCATTGGGGATTCCCTGTGCAAATTCAAAGGTTTTGTCATAATCATTCTGGCTGATATTATATCTGACCGTAGGCGCAGTATGAGGATAGCCTCCCATAATCAGCATAAATCCGCCTTCATTATTGTGGCTGTAATTATACTGCATAACCGAATAGGAGGAGGCATGGTCGCAATCCAGTCCCTGACCATCGGTAGTGCCATGAGTATCAAAGCATTCATTATACTGTACAACCGTATTAGCGGCTTCAAAAGGCCAGATAGCCACATTGTAGCCCGTATTCTGGAATCGGCAGTCCTTTGCCAGATTATACTCCACCAGAGCGCCGTCGGTATCTCGAACAGTAATGCCGTCTCCACCTATTTTTTCCATATAATTATTGCGTACAACAACGTTGGTGGAAGGATACCAGTTGACAGGCTTGGTTTTGTCATTCGCCTCCCATTGGTTGCACCAGCCGGAGCTGACCAGCTTGATGGCGGAGCGGTCCACATTGACGAAGGTACAGCCTTCTATCAACACCTTATCGTATTTTGTGGGAGTGCCCACAAGCTGCCCGTCTGCCACATCCACCTGTACATCGAAGAAAATTCCCCCGTTCCATTTCAGGTTGATATTTCCGTTAATGTTATGGATATAACAATTTTTAATGGTGATTCCGGAAACGGTGCCGTAGTTCTTTGCCGACACATTAATTGCCCTTAGCGTCAGACTTTTGTTATTGCTGCCGTTTAAGGTATAATCCGTATTATAGGAGGGGCTTTCATTGGTAATTTCCAGGTTTTGAATCGTTATATATTCCTGATTAAACAAAGAAACTACATTGGTAACCACGCCTTTTCCGTTTAACTGCGGTAGCTCTGCTCCTTCTCCATAGGCATCTATCAGGATAGGCGCCTCACTGGTGCCAGACCCCTGAAAACTTAACTGCTGGCCATCAAACCGGCTGCCCCGCTTCAGATAGATTTTACTGCCCGGCTGAATACTTCCACACTCAGCCAGTTTGCCAAGCGTCTTCCAGGGAGCATTTATGCTGCCGTCCTGCTGGTCATTTCCCTCTTGAGAATCAATATAATATTCCCGGCTTTGGTTCTGTCCAACCGCCTCAAATAAAGCGATAATCTCCAGGGAACCGTTCACCCCTGAAGGAACGGTGAAGCGGTTATTCTGAATCGTTGTTCTGGGATTGCTAAGATAGGCTTCTTTGAGCCTATATCCCGCTTTTTCCACTACTGTCAGATTTACTGCATCCCCTTCCGACACGGTGACCGCATCCGCCGTTACAGTGCCAGCGCCTGCACCCCGGTCTTCCAGCAGCCGGCCGTTTTCCTCCAGCATAATTTTCACCGTAAGAGAAAGCCTTTTGGTAAGCGCTTCTTCCCCGCCTTCGCCAGCCACAGCAGGATTACTGTCTGCCGCCAATACCGGGCTGGAATAGATAAACGCCAAAGTAAACAGCATACAAAAAGCCATAAGCAGGCCAAGTCCCCTTATCCCAGCCTTTCTTCTCTTCACTTCTTTCTCATTTGTATAAACTCTGATTTTCCTGATTTCTTTCATCAAAACCTTTTCCCTCCTTTTTACCGACAATCCTGGATTTTGCTGTTCAATATACGCTGGGCTATTTCCTGCTCCAGAACCGTTTCACTATATTGCTCCCCTACTGCTCCCTGTACAGATGTAAATGGTTCAACATAATCCTCCTCCCTGCTTTCGCATATCAATCTCCATTCCCGTCCATGCTCATCATACCATCTCCTTTCCTCTCCTGCCTCCATGCCTTCCAAATTCATCACAAGCTCTTCTTCCCCTTCTGAAAGCGTTCTGTAATTCGTCCTGTCCAACGTAATGCTCTCTTCCCGGATGATTTTATCCTCCCAGTAAATTTCCAGCTTTGCCGTGACACATCCCACCTGACTGTAGTTTTCCGGATGCGCCTCATAATAGGCCGTCAGCTCTTCCTCTTCTGCCTTCTCTTTAATTACCTCCTTCAGCCTTCTTTCATATTCACCCATTACCAGCCTGTAATACTGCAAGGGAGAATATTCCCTGACGCCATATATAACCTCTCCCTTATCCAACTTATCTTTCCTGTCCGTATTTTCCTCTTCCAGCCTTTTCATCAGCTCTTCATAGGAAAAAACCTCCCCTACGCCTTCCTTACTGGCCCATTGCTGCAAAATTTTCATCCGAACGGCCTGCTCCACATCATTATCCAGAAGCGCAAGTTCCTCCTTTGAAATCCCGTCTCCATTGACGTATACAACGGCATCCTCTATTTTCTTTCCGGAGCATGCAGTCAGAAACATAAGAACAAAGCAATATAAAATCAACCAGATTGACCAGTCCCTCTTCTTTGCCATTAGTTATACCTAATCCTTTCAAAAAAACTGCTTAATACGGCCTTTTTACCACTTCTATTTTTATTTATGTAAGCTAATTTTACTATAATTCATGCAGGCTGATTGGTCAACATATTTAAACTCAAACGTTTACGTAGTCTTTTTTTGTACATATTAACAATATTGCTTTGCTTCCCTTTCTGCCATACTGTAATATATTCTTAGCATAATGCTGGGGGTTTAACTGCTCTGCTTCTCAGGCTTACATGCAGAATCAGGAGTTCAGTCCCCGTTATGTTGAATTCCTCTGCTGCCGCAGCAGACAAAAAACAGCGATAAGGAGGATAACTATGCGTATTACCATCACAAATCAGGGCTACGAAGCGGCCATCGAATCTTTGGGTGCCGAATTAACGTCCTATAAGGACCCTTCCCAAAAAGAATACATCTGGGACGGCAATCCCCAGTACTGGATGCGTTCTTCACCTTTACTTTTTCCCACAATCGGCAATGTACGAAATAATAAAACCCTCATCAACGGAGTGGAATATCCCATGCCCAAACACGGCTTTGCCAGAGAGTCTGAATTTGATGTTTTAGAGCAGTCTGAAGCCAGTGTGACTTTTTCCCTTAAGGATAATGAATCTACCAAAAAAAGCTATCCCTTTGCTTTTGAGCTGCGGCTTACCTATGAATTAAAGAGCAGAAATTTGGAAATGACCTATCAGGTATTCAATCGGGACAATCAGCCTATAGTTTATCATATCGGCGCCCATCCCGGCTTTCATTGCCCTCTTGAACAGGGAGAGACTTTCTCTGACTATATCATTGAATTTGAAAAGGAGGAGCTTCTGGAATCCTGTGTTTATGATTTGGAAAATATGTGCTTTTTTTCCAAAAAGAGGATGGTTCACAGCAGCGATGGCAGCCATATCGGCGGCTTAAACGAAGGCGGCATTTCTTCCAAAAGCAGCCGTGGCAGAACGTTGAAGCTGTCCGGGCAGTTATTCGATAACGATGCTCTGTATTTTTATCACACCAATTCCCATAGCGTTTCTCTTAAGAATCCGGCTACCGGCAAGGGCATTCGCACGGATTATCCTGATTTTCTGTCCATCGCTTTCTGGACCCCTATGGGAGGAAAGGCACCCTTCCTGTGCCTGGAGCCCTGGAACGGTTCCGGTATTTTTGAAGATGAGGATGATTGTTTTGCCAGTAAAAGGGACATCCAGACTCTGGAACCCGGCCAAAAAAAGGATTATCACTTGCGGATAAGTATTCTGTGAAATCCAGGATGCTTCCCGGCGGCATTATGGAGGTTAGGATAAAGAAAAATGAAAATTACAATTATCGATGGACAAGGTGGGAAAATCGGCAAATCCCTTGTGAAACAAATTAAAAAAGGGCGGCCGGAAACGGTGCTTTATGCCATCGGCACCAATCGCTGCAATCACTTCATTGTAGGCAGCGGCGAAAACCGCCTTTCCCAATATATCCTTCTGGCGGTAGATAAGCTGGAATCTCTGTTAGCCGGACAGGAATAGAGAAATTATTTTAAACAGGCAGAACATACCTTAAAAATAGTTTTGTCTGCTCAGGCAGGTTTCAGAGAAAAATGATTTGTCGGCAAACCGAAGGGAGCCTCCGAAATTTCGGACGGCTCCCTCGCTTCATTTCCTCATTCTATCATCA
>JBNMJJ010000102.1:0-7437 GCA_050873745.1 Lachnospiraceae bacterium
CGACGTAAAGCGCTATCTAAAGTCTCGTTCTCTTTTACGATTACGTTTGACATCCTTACACCCTAACCTCCCTTCAGTCCCTTCCTAGCAACATGACTGATTTGGGTTTATTTTCTGTGTTACCTGTTCTCTGTTAAAAACCTCACAAGTATGCACAAATCATATTATAGCAAAAAATTTCCTTTTGTCAACTATGTGTCTGGAAAAAAATCAAAAATTTTAGGGAAGCGGTCATTAAAGCGTTTCCCGCACCGGATTTGCGCTGCGAAGCAGCATATTCCTCTGCAAATCCGTGTGCATTCGTCAAAGGTTCTAAGGAAGCAGTGATTTAATCAGTGCTTCCTTAAAATTTATACCTGTCCTTCCAGAACCTTAGAGGCTTCTTCTATGGCTTGCGGTATTCCCGCCGGATTCTTTCCGCCGGCCTGAGCCATATTGGGCCTTCCGCCGCCGCCGCCGCCCACAAGGGAGGCAATTCCTTTAATCAGATTACCCGCATGAGCGCCCTGTTCCATAGCCTTCTCGGTCGCCATCACCATGAGATTCACCTTACCATCCAAATCAGAAGCCAGTACAATGACGCCCTCGCCCAGCTTCTCCTTCAACTGGTCTCCCAGCTCCCTAAGGCCGTTCATCTCGACGCCCTGTACAGAGGTGGCTAAAAGTTTAACTCCCTTAACCTCCTTCACCTGATTCATAACGTCTCCCAGAGCATCCTTAGCCAATCTGGACTTCATGGACTCATTTTCGCTCTGCAGAGCCTTCATTTCCGCCAGCAGATGTGCAATCTTCTCATTCACTTTACCGGGCACGGTTTTCAGGGCTTTTGCCGCCTGCTCCAGCTCCGTCTCCATCTGCTTATAATAAGCGGTCACTCCTTTTCCGGTCAATGCCTCAATACGGCGGACACCTGCTGCCACACCGTTTTCGGAAATAATCTTAAAGCTGGAAATTACGCCCGTATTTTTTACATGAGTACCGCCGCAAAGCTCAATGGAGAAGTCTCCCATGCTTAACACTCTTACGGTCTCGCCGTATTTTTCTCCAAAGAGGGCCATAGCTCCTGCCTTTTTGGCCTCCTCCACACTCATTTCTCTGGTGATGACTTCCAGATTTTCTTCAATCTTTTCATTCACCATGTCCTCTACCCGTTTCAGTTCCTCCCCCGTCATGGCGGAAAAATGGCTGAAATCGAATCTTAACCGATGACCGTCCACCAGGGAGCCTGCCTGCTCCACATGGGTGCCCAGAACCTCCCTTAATGCCTTGTGCAGCAAATGGGTAGCGCTGTGGTTTTTACAGGTGCTGCTGCGGTTTTCTGCATCTACTTTCAGGGTAACGGCATCTCCCACTTTAATCATTCCTCTGGTCACCTGACCGATATGGCCGATTTTCTCCCCGGAAAGCTTTACCGTGTCCTTGACTTCAAACTCCCCTTCCGGCCCGGTAATCACGCCCACATCCGCATTCTGACCGCCCATAGTGGCATAGAAGGGAGTCTCTTCCACGATAATGGTTCCCACCTGGCCGTCGGACAGGGCTTCCACCAGTTCGGTTTCGGTGGTCAGTACAGTCACTTTGGAATCATGTACGAGACGGTCATAGCCCACAAAGGCGGAAGTAACGGAAGGGTCGATGGACTCGTATACGGTCACATCCGCTCCCATATAATTAGTCACCTTGCGGGCCCTTCTTGCAGTCTCTCTCTGGTTCAGCATGGCTGCCTGGAAAGCCTTTTCATCCAGGGTCATTTTGCTTTCTTCCAAAATCTCCTGGGTTAAATCCAGAGGAAAGCCGTAGGTATCATACAGCTTAAAGGCATCCTCCCCTGCCAGCACGGTCTTTCCTTCTGCCTGCAGCTTATCCTTCATTTCCTTTAAAATAGCCAGCCCCTGGTCGATGGTCTTATCAAACTTGCTTTCCTCCTGATTCAGCACGTTCAAAATAAATGCCTTCTTCTCTTCCAGTTCCGGATAACCGTCCTTGGACTCTGCAATAACGGTCTGGCTCAAGTCAGCCAGAAACTGCTCCCTGATTCCCAAAAGCCTTCCATGCCTTGCGGCCCGGCGAATCAGTCTTCTTAAGACGTAGCCCCTTCCCTCGTTGGAAGGCATAACTCCGTCGGAAATCAGGAAGGTGGAGGAACGGATATGGTCGGTAATAAGACGGATAGATACGTCCTTATTCTCATCTTCACCATAAACCACTCCCGCAATTTCGCAGATTCTGTCCCGGATAGCCTTCATGGTGTCAATATCGAAAACGGAGTTTACGTCCTGAACCGCCACCGCCAGACGCTCCAGACCCATTCCGGTATCAATATTCTTGCTGGACAGCTCCGTATAATTTCCCTTTCCGTCACCGTCATACTGGGAAAATACGTTGTTCCAGACCTCCATATAGCGGTCGCATTCGCAGCCTACCTTACAATCCGGTCTGTGACAGCCGTATTTTTCCCCACGGTCATAGTAAATCTCGGAACAGGGGCCGCAGGGACCTGCGCCATGCTCCCAGAAGTTGTCGCACTTTCCATTTTCATCCCGGTAAAAACGGGTAATTTTCTCCGCCGGAACACCAATATCCTTATTCCAGATTTCAAATGCCTCATCATCCTCAAAATAGATGGATGGATAGAGCCTTTCCGAGTCCATTCCGATAACTTCGGTCAAAAACTCCCAACTCCAGGCAATAGATTCTTTTTTAAAGTAGTCCCCAAAAGAAAAGTTTCCCAGCATTTCAAAGAAGGTAAGATGTCTTGCGGTTTTACCTACATTCTCAATATCTCCTGTGCGGACGCATTTCTGACAGGTAGTCATCCTCCTTCTGGGGGGAATCTCCTGCCCCGTAAAATAAGACTTCAGGGGAGCCATACCCGCATTAATCAACAACAATGAATTGTCGTTATGGGGCACCAAAGAATAACTTCCCTTTGCCAGATGGCCCTTAGACTCAAAAAATTCCAGATACATTTTTCGTAATTCATTTACTCCATACGCTTTCACATCTGTCTCCTCCAAACTTTCTCGCTTTTGAAAAAATGACTGCTTTTACGGCTGCTGCGGGACCGTAAAGCAGTCTTTTATACTCTTCACATTATTGCATAGTCACCTTATATAAAGTTTCCATCACCTGCTCCGCCTTGAAAGGTTTTACAATAAAATCACTGGCGCCTGCCTCTATGGCTTCCAGTACCATCACCTTCTGCCCCATAGCTGAACACATTACAATTTTGGCGCTGGGATCGAAAGCGCGAATCTGCTTCACTGCCTCGATACCATTCATATCCGGCATCGTAATATCCATAGTAACCACATCCGGTCTAAGCTGTTTATACTTGGCAATAACGTCTGTACCGCTGTTAGCCTCTCCTGCTATTTCATAGCCTTGTCTAACCAATATATCCTTAAGTATTTTCCTCATAAATGCGGCATCATCACATATTAAAACCGACATCCCCATGCTACTCCCTCTTTTCCTCATTTTTAAGTAATACTATCCTACCATATCACACCAATAACAAATTTTCAAATCTTTTATCCCATTTTTCACCATCCTGCACTGCTGAATTATCTGGAAAACAAAGATTGTCTTGCTCCACGCATGGTACCGCTGTTCTTCAGCACATCATCCACCGCATCCATCCTCAGACCGGCATCAATAAAATCACAGAATTTGCAGAAGGGATAGTTCTGACGGCCATCCTTAATGGCTGCTCTTACCCGGCGGTATTCCTCACTGTTCCAGGCATCCTTCAGGGATACCTCATTCAAATCCGCCAAAGTGGTAACCTCAAAATTATCACAGCAGCAGATTCCCATCCTTCCGTCCGGGAAGATGAACATATCCGTAAAAGGCATCAGACAGGTTTCCTTAATCACCTTCGTCTCATTCTTCTTATTCGGCGCACTGCCTGCACGGTTGGTCAGCACCGCATCCATATAGCGAATCTGAATCAGGATGTCCACCCCTGCAAATTCCTCCTCATGGGCCTTCACATACTCATAAATTTCCTGAACATTATCATGCAGCTTCATATCCCGACAATAATTATTAATAATCAACTGGTCCACATAAGGGGTAATGGCCTTCAACTTCTCAATATCCAGCAGCAGACCATTGGTGGACATGAAAAGAAAGCAGTCCGGAAGCTGCCTGCGGCAGTACTCGTGAAATTCCACTATTCTGGTATCCAGCCAGGGTTCATTATTTCCATATAAAGTAAGATGTCCCTTATATCCCCAATCCCTTAACTGATTGATAATCTTGTAAAACAGGTCGTCCTCCATTCGTTTGTAAGGACGTTTTTCCGCATTTTTGTTAGCGGTACAGAAAGAACAGGTGCTGTTGCATCTGTTGATGGTCTCCAGGTTGACGATTAAGGGATAAGGAGCCTCCTCCCCTCCCTGATAAAAATAATCAATATATTCCTTCTGGGACTTTCTTCTGCTTAAAAACTGCAGGCTGAGATAACTGTTGCTGGAAATATTCGGTACACGCTTCTGCAGCTCCCAGCCCAGTCTTCCCATGAAATTGTGTATTCTAATGGACATTTACGCTCCCTCTCATTTTCGTATTCCAAAAAGGGACCTTCCGGGCCCCTTCATGTTTAAAATGCAAATTTATCCGCAAAATATTCATCCAAATCAGCAATTTTTACTCTTTCCTGCTCCATGGAGTCGCGGAAACGAACGGTTACACTCTTATCCTCCTCCGATTCAAAATCGTAGGTAATGCAGAAAGGAGTTCCGATTTCATCCTGACGGCGGTATCTCTTTCCAATATTACCTCTGTCATCATATTCACAGTTATATTTTTTGCTTAAACTCTGATAAATTGCCTCTGCTCCCTCACTAAGCTTCTTGGATAAAGGAAGAACCCCGATTTTTACCGGCGCCAGTGCGGGGTGGAAATGGAGTACGGTACGCACATCCCCTTCCCCAATCTCTTCTTCGTCATAAGCCGCACAAAGGAAGGCCAGCACTACACGGTCCGCTCCCAGGGAAGGCTCGATAACATAGGGAACATATTTTGCTCCCTTCTGGTCATCAAAATAGGACATATCCTGACCGGATACATTCTGATGCTGGGTCAAATCATAGTCGGTTCTGTCTGCAATTCCCCAAAGCTCTCCCCAGCCGAAGGGGAATAAAAATTCGATGTCTGTTGTAGCTTTGGAATAGAAGGACAGTTCTTCCTTATCATGGTCTCTTACCCGCATCTCCTCTTCCTTGATGCCAAGGGTCTGAAGCCAGTTAATACAAAAGGATTTCCAGTAAGCAAACCATTCCAAATCCGTATCCGGCTCGCAGAAAAATTCCAGCTCCATCTGCTCAAACTCTCTGGTTCTGAAGGTAAAGTTACCGGGCGTAATTTCGTTACGGAAGGATTTTCCAATCTGACCGATGCCGAAGGGAATCTTCTTCCGGGAGGTTCTCTGCACATTCTTAAAGTTGACGAAAATACCCTGTGCCGTTTCCGGTCTTAAGTATACCGTGTTCTTCGCATCCTCCGTCACTCCCTGAAAAGTCTTAAACATCAGATTGAACTGGCGAATATCGGTAAAATTGTGCTTACCGCAGGTGGGGCAGGGAATATTATTGTCTTCAATAAAATCCTTCATCTCCTCCTGGCTCCAGCCGTCAATACTGCTCTTTAAGGCAATGCCGTGTTCTGCCGCATAGTCTTCAATCAATTTATCTGCACGAAAACGCTCATGACATTCCCTGCAGTCCATTAAAGGGTCGGAAAAGCCTCCCAGATGGCCGCTGGCCACCCAGGTCTGGGGATTCATCAGGATGGCACAGTCCACACCTACGTTGTAGGGATTTTCCATAATAAATTTCTGCCACCACGCCTTCTTCACATTGTTCTTCAATTCCACACCCAGATTACCGTAGTCCCAGGTATTGGCAAGTCCCCCATATATTTCAGAGCCGGGATATACAAAACCTCTCGATTTGGCTAATGCTACAATTTTATCCATCGTCTTTTCCATAATCTATCTCCTTTTCACCTCTTGCGAAGAGCTTTAGAACTATTCTTCGCACTATTATACCCGAGTGCTTTCCCTTTTTCAACCGATAAAAATGAAAAAGGATGCTGTCACAATAAAGACAGCATCTCCAGGCTCTTCATCTTCCTGTCTATGTAACGCTTTCTGTAAGCCTCCGCAATGGTCTGCAGCTCTTTTAGAACCGTTTCATTCACCGTAAAGGTATACAGCTTTTCAATAGCCGCCGTCTCAATAAAATGGACGGCATAACGGGTAGATTCCTGCCATACCCCTTCCTGGGGCATCCCCGGAAACTCCCCGTTTACCACCATGGCTTTCAATTCAAAAATCACTTTTACCAGAGGATGGGAAAGGCTTTTTACCGAAAGCGCCTTCAAGGACTGGTAAAGCAGCTTTAAAAGCTCTTTCTCATCGTTATTTTCCCTGGCATAATAGTCACATAATTCCAGAAAATACATGCCGTAATAGGCCCCTTCAAAATCCACCCTCAATTCTTCAAAGAACTGTTCAATCTGTACATCCGTCAGGGTATAGGCATTTCTCCCGGGATAAAGGCTGAACAGCCCGAAGGTGAACAGGTTTGTGGCTGCAATCAGCTTGGAGGTCTGTCTCCTGGCCCCCCTGGCAAAAGCAGTCACCTTTCCTCTTTCTTTTGTCAACAAAACCAGGCGTCTGTCATATTCTCCCACCGGAGAACTACTTAAGACTAAACCCGTAACTTTCACCAGTTCCTGCATGGGAGTCTTCTTTCTTCGTCCTTTCCTTACTTTCCGTATCTTCCGTCCTGGCTTTAAATTTCAGATAATCCTCTACTTTTCCCGTAGTCATAAACTGTTTCCAGAAGCTATCTTCCGTCATCCATGTATCCCCCAATCTCGTCCTGTCTGTGTTCTATGCCTCCAAATTCGGTATGAAAACTTATCACTTCCACACCTTTTGGCATGATTAGCTTTTACTGTGAGCTTTTAAAAATTCTTCTCACAGAGTACAAGATTAGGGTTTGCTTATTTCCATTTTCTATTCGTTATCTTTGGGATTATAGCCGAAATTTTTCAAAAGGAAATCACTGTCTCTCCAATCCTTTTTCACCTTCACCCAAAGCTGGAGATTTACCTGGCATTCCAGCATATCTTCAATTTCCGGCCGGGCAAGGGTGCCGATTTTTTTCAGCATTTTACCCTGTTTTCCGATAATCATTCCCTTATGGCTGTCCTTTTCGCAGACGATAGTAGCGTCAATATGACAAATCCTGCCCTTCCATTTCATACTGTCTATGGCTACAGCCACCCCGTGAGGGATTTCCTCATCCAGGCATTTCAACACCTTTTCCCTCACCAATTCGGCGGCAATCTGCCGCTGGGGCTGGTCCGTAACGGTATCCTCGTCATAAAAGGGAATCCCCTCAGGAAGGTAGTTAAAAATAC
>JBNMJJ010000103.1:0-7393 GCA_050873745.1 Lachnospiraceae bacterium
GATAAACCAGCTTAAGGAAAGCCTCAGGGTAATGGACAAAGAAACGGGAAAACTCAGACCTGTCCGCTATCAGGATATGGTTATTCTGCTGAGAGCCAATACCGGTTGGGATGAGGTGTTTTACCAGCAGCTTACGGAGGCCGGAATACCTGCTGCACTGACCAGCAAGACAGGATATTTTAATGCGAAGGAAGTGCAGACGGTGCTGAATTTCCTGAGGGTAATCGATAATCCCAGGCAGGATATTCCGCTTTACGGCGTTATGACATCCCTGTTAGGCCGGTTCAGTGTCGAGGAGGCGGCAATCATTAAAAAAGCGGGAAAAGACAGTCTGTATGACAATCTGACATATATGTCATCGATGTGTAAAGGGGATGACGGGGAAGGGGAAGAGGCAAATCGACCGTCAGAACCCTTTGATAAGCTGTCAGAATCTGTAGATGCAGTGTCAGAAGAAACAGGTCAGACTCGGGAAGGGACTGTAGAGATGCCGAAAGCATCCAAGCTGGCCGAAAAAGCAAAATCGCTGCTGGAGGCTTTAAAACGGTATCGGGACAGAGTAGCCATTATTCCCATCCACCAGCTTCTCAGGGAGTATTTGAAGGAAACCGGGTATCTGTACTATTTTGGTGCGCTGCCGGCAGGAGAACAGAGAGTAGCCAATGTGAAAATGCTGTTAAAAAAGGCGGAGGTCTATGAGAAAACCAGTTATTTCGGCCTTTTCTACTTTATCCGCTATATGGAACAGTTACAAAAATATGAGGTGGATACGGGGGAAGCCAGCCTCACCGACGAAGGACAGGATGCGGTCAGAATTATGACCATCCATAAAAGCAAGGGGCTGGAATTTCCGGTCTGCTTCGTGTCCGGTATTCACAAGCGGTTCAATCAGATGGACAGCCGCCAGGCATGCATTATGGACATGGATTTGGGAATCGGCCTGGAATACCGGAATGCCAGAAAGAGAATCCGCTGCACAGACTTAAGAAAAAGCATCATCGCCCGGAAAATGGAGCTGGAAAATTTGGGAGAAGAGCTGAGGGTGCTGTATGTGGCTATGACCCGTGCCAGGGAAAAATTGATTTTGACCGGAGTAGTAGAGGATTACGAAAAGCAGATGCTGTCCTATGGGGCAATCAAAAACAGAGAGGAAGTAAAGCTGCCTTTTGGTGTTTTGAGCCACGGCAGCTCCTACCTGGATTATCTGCTGGCGGCTACTGTAAGGCCCTGTTCCTCCATTCAGACCAGAATAAGCAGTTCTCTGGATGGGGTGAAGGAAACCGCAGGAAGGGCAGTAGAGAGCCAGATTCACCGTCTGCGGTTGGAAGAGGAGCTGGAAAAGAAGACAGGAAAGGAGGAAGAGCTTTTTGGGCGATTGCAAAAAGCACTGTCTTTTACCTATCAGCATGAAAATCTGCAGGGGCTATATGCCAAAACCACCGTCTCCGAATTAAAAATGAAAGCAATGGAAGAGGCCAAGGAAGGAGCCCATGCTCTTTTTGAGGAGCCTGTTCTGGTTCCCTACCTTCCCCGTTTTATGGAAGGAGAAAGTAAGGTCAGCGGAACCGCCAGAGGTACGGCCTATCATCGGGTACTGGAACTTATGAATTTTGCCCGGCTGCCGGACTGGAAGGGGCTGACGGAGGAAATGGAGGAGCTGTCCGAAAGGGGAGTTCTGGACCCGGCCTGCCTCCCTCTTTTACAGAAGGAAAAAATGGAAGCCTTTCTCTTTTCTCCTCTGGCAAAACGGATGCAGAAGGCGGACAAAAAGCAACAGTTGTATAAGGAAAAGCCCTTCGTGCTGGGCTTACCTGCTTCCCTGCTGGATGCTCGTTTTCCCGATACGGAAAAGGTGCTGATTCAGGGAATCATCGATGCTTTTTTTGAGGAAGAGGGAGAGCTGGTGCTGGTGGATTACAAGACTGACCGCATTAGTCAGCCGGAGGAACTGGTGCAGCGTTATGAAAAACAGCTTCATTATTACCAGATGGCACTGGAGCGGCTGACCGGGAAGCGAGTGAAGGAAAAGTTGTTGTATTCTTTTGCTCTGGGGGAGGCTGTGGCCTGTATATAGGTGTTAAAATCGCCTTTGGGAGTTTACTTTTGTATGGCTGCCGGTTATCCATGTCGCCGCCAGCCCGGCTAATGCGGTTATTCCTCCTGCTGCCGTCGCCCTGGTTGCTGCGGTTATTCATGCTTCTGCCGTCAGCCCGGCTGCTGCCGGTTATTCCTCTTTTTAGAAGCCTAATTGGGCATATAGAAAAAAAGAACTTCTGGCTACCCAATTTATCTCATAAAATGTAATTTTCAGAAAGATAATGGTTTACATAAGTTTAATGTTTTCTATATATGGAAAAATTTGTCCGCCCTGCCCAAATTAATTCAGATTTTTGGGCAGGGCGGATGTATTTTTTTCTCTATGGACAATACCGTAACAGCAGGAGCTCAAATACTTGGAAAAACAACCTAATCAGAAGTTTTTTGGGCACTGGAAGCAAAAAATATAGTATATGCCTAAACAGAAAAATGCACAAGAGCGATAAAGAAGTAGATAAGCGATAACAAACACACAGACAGCCGACCGCCCATATTCCGTAATAAGAGTGGGGAAATGATAGAAAAATTCATATTCGGGTGATATAATAGCCATAGAAAAGAAATTCAAAAACCAGAACATAAAAGTATTTAGAGGGTATTAGATGAATATAGATGAGGCAAAGGAATTATTATCACATCATTCTGTAAGAAATCCAAATTATAACCACCCTAAGTCGCAAAAAGGTTTTTTAGGTAGTTTGCGACCATTCAAGGGTAAGTTATATGAGGAAAATTTTAGAGAAATAATGGAATGTCTAAAAGAACTGAAAGAAGAATTTTTCTGCCAACAAATTGATAAGAATATTATTTCAGATATTGTTGGCATAGTACATTTAACAAAAGCATGGACATCAGAAGATGGTATGTTGGGAAGTAATAATTTGCTAACAGATGAACAGGTAAAGCAGCTTATATTATGGGTAGAAATCATAGAAGAATGTTTGATGTATCTTTTAGAGGAAGATGAAGAGTCCGCATTTTTTTCATACAATGAATACCTGAGCGATCCACAGCTATATTTATCTGAGAGATAGCAAAGCCAGCGGTCACAGTCAATGGTCAAGATAAACGACTGTTTTGAACTGCACCCCAATTTTTGTATTATCAAGCTGGCCCTAACCATTTCTTTGTTGGCAATGTGTGAGCCTGCGGGAAGGATTCTTGGCAGTATTTTAACCATTTTTGTTTTAAAACGAATCAGTTTACTCAATGTGCTGAGAATTGTTTTACTTACAACGGCGGCCTTGCTGACAGGAATTATTGTCCAGAATATATACATTGTGTTAATCATGTCGTTTTTGACCAGCCTATGGGTCGGTTGCATGGACCCTAAAATGGGGGCTGTTATTCTTAACCATCTTGATGCTAATTCTCTTGCAACAGCATTTGGAGGAATAACAACATATTTTCAACTGGGAGATATAGCCTCAAAGCTAATTCTTTCTGCTGTTGTGTTGGCATTTCCAGTTCCAGTCATAGTCCTTTTCTATTTATTGGCTGTCTTTGCCGCTTTTTTGTACATAACAGTGAATAGAAAGGGATAATGAGTGAGTGGGGTTTTCTGATGAGTCAGGATGCTGATGAAATCAGATTTCTGTGGATAAATCTGCCAAAACTCAAGGCCAAGAAAAACTTGACATTAACCGACAAAGGTACTAGGATAAAGAGGAAAAATAAATATATGCTAGGGGAGCGTTAGCTGAGAGAGTCCCGATGGACGAAGACCCTTAATACTTGAACCGGATAATACCGGCGTAAGGAAGCGTTTTATTGTATGGCTTACCGTCATATCCTGTTTAGAAAGAGGAAGGCGGTAGTTCAGCAATCAGGCTTCCTCCCAACTAGCAGCAAGGGAGGTTTTTTTATGTCAAACAACACAAATGTAAAAAAAGGAATTACGACGAAGCAGGTGGTTTTTTCCGCTGTGGCCATTGCGCTGGCAACCGTAATCAGCGTTGTAGTGAAGCTGCCGTCACTGCCTAACGGAGGAAGTGTGACCCTGTTCAGTATGCTGATTGTAACTCTGGTGGGCTACTGGTACGGCCCGGCAGTGGGAATAACGGCAGCAGTAGCCTACGGTATTTTACAGTTTATCACCGGGCCTTATGTGGTGCATCCGGCACAGGTTATTTTAGATTATCCTCTGGCTTTCGGAGCCCTTGGACTGTCCGGTTTCTTTAAAGACAGGAAGAATGGATTGCTGACAGGGTACATAGTGGGTGTGGCAGGACGGTTTTTCTGGGCCATGGTTTCCGGTCTGATTTTTTATACGGAATATGTAGGCAGTCTGCAGGGAAATATGGCGGCAGTTTGGGCCTCCACGGTCTACAATCTGTCCTACATTCTTCCGGAGGCGGTTCTGACCATCGTTTTAATTTCTCTGCCTGCGATTAAGAAAGCGATGGCTGCGATTAAGACGATGGCCACCGGAACAGCGTGAGAAGAAGTTCTAATTGCTTACGCCAGTGGCCAAATCATGCCCAAGGGGCATGCGCAAAGAACTCCGGAGGCTTATGCGTAAGTATATGCCGGATTCATACCCGAAGAATGCCCAGAAACGGGCATTCTCCCCGCTGATTTGAGATGCTGCAGCAAAGCGGCATTATGGATGCTGGCGAATAATATCGAAAAAACCCCGAAAAAGAAAGACGAAATGGGGCTGGTAAAGCAAAAAGAGCAATGGTACAATAAAAACCGACATCGTGAGTACAATATGTTATAAGCAAAGCAAAGAAAAGGAATAGAAATATGTTTCAGTATGTATTGTTTGATCTGGATGGAACCCTGACAGATCCGAAAGAAGGAATTACCAAGTCGGTACAGCATGCTCTTAATGCCCTGGGGGTGGAGGAAGAGAACCTGGATAAGCTGGAGTGCTTTATCGGGCCTCCTTTAAGGGACAGTTTCCAGGATTTTTATCATTTTAATGAACGGCAGACTCAGGAGGCCATTGCCGTATATCGGCAAAGATATGAGAAAACAGGTCTATTTGAAAATCTGCCCTATGAGGGAATCGAAGAGGTCTTAAAGGCCTGCAAGGATGCGGGAATGCTGTTGGCTGTGGCATCCAGCAAGCCCTATGTATTCGTTCGCCGGATTCTGGAGCATTTTGGCCTCTTTGATTACTTTGATGCAGTAGTAGGGGCAGAACTGAATGGCACCAGAGAGAAGAAGGAAGAAGTGGTGGAAGAAAGCCTCAGACAGTTGGAGGAGTTTGTTACGGGAAAAGGAAATACTATTTTAAGCCAGATTTTTAACCATGATAACTGTTGTATGGTGGGAGACCGTAAATTTGACGTGGAAGGCGGAAAACGTTACCAACTGTATACCATGGCGGTAAGCTATGGCTATGGAGATACGGGTGAGCTGGAAGCGGCAGGCGCAGACCGTATCGTGGGCAGTGTAAAAGAGCTGCAGGAGGCTCTCCTGGCAGGATGAGTTCTATGAGCCGTAAGGATGCTTTTTCGATGCTGTTTCTGGGAGCAGCTATGGGCATAGGCCTGAATCTTGTTTTTTCTGTCCTGGGAATTACCCAGTCCAGCCAGAACTTTGAGGAAGTGGCCCGGTCCCAGTTTTTGCGGCCCTTTTGGGAGGGCCTTCTGCTGTATGGCGTGGTTGCGCCCATAGTGGAGGAAATGGTTTTTCGGAAAGGAATATACGGTATGATTAGAAGGGGTACCGGCTGCACCGCTGCTATGGTGTTGTCGGCAGCCCTCTTTGGCGTTTATCACGGCAACGTGGTACAGGGGATTTATGCCTTCCTGATGGGACTGGCTTTGGCGGCAAGCTATGAAAAATATCGGAATCTTCTGGCGCCCATCCTGTTTCATGGCGGAGCTAATCTGGCTGTTTATATAATAATACAGATAAAATTTATGGAAAACATACATTAGAGGATACTTTTTGAGGAGATAAAAGATGACTGGTTTAAGCACACTCTGTTATATTGAACAGGACGGCAAATATCTGATGCTGCATCGGGTTGTGAAGAAAAATGACGTGAATAAGGATAAATGGATAGGAGTAGGAGGCCATTTTGAAGCGGATGAATGTCCTGAGGAATGCCTGTTAAGAGAAGTAAAGGAGGAGACAGGATATACCCTGACCTCATATCGTTACAGAGGATTAGTGACATTTGTGTCAGGAAATGGAGTGACCGAATATATGTCTCTGTTTACCGCAGATGGCTTTGAGGGTGAGCCTGTGGCCTGCGATGAAGGGGTGCTGGAATGGGTGGAAATCGACCGGATTCAGGAGTTAAATATCTGGGAAGGAGATAAAATCTTCTTTCGGCTTTTGAAAGAGCGGCAGGATTTCTTTTCCCTTAAGCTGGTTTATGACGGCAGGGACAAGCTGGTGGAGGTCAAGCTGGACGGGAAGGAGTATGCCTGGTGAGTCTGTCCGTCCGAAGCGTTTCCCGCACCGGATTTGCACTGCGAAGCAGCAATTTCCCTTGCAAATCCGTGTGCATTCGCCTGAGATTCTAAGGAAAGGGGGATGTTTATGGCAAAATACATTATGGCGCTGGATGCGGGAACCACCAGTAACCGCTGCATTTTATTTAATGAACAGGGAGAAATGTGCAGCGTGGCCCAGAGGGAATTTACCCAGTATTTTCCCCGGCCCGGCTGGGTGGAACAGGATGGGGACGAAATCTGGGCTGCCCAGTTGGGAGTGGCAGTGGAGGCCATGAACAAGATAGGGGCCTCAGCAGAAGATATTGCCGCCATCGGCATTACCAATCAGCGGGAGACCACCATCGTCTGGGACAAAAATACGGGAGAGCCGGTCTACAGAGCCATTGTCTGGCAGTGCAGAAGAACGGCGGGTTACTGCGACCAGTTAAAGGAAAAGGGGCTGACGGAAAGCTTCAGAAGGAAAACGGGACTGGTACTTGACGCTTATTTTTCTGCTACCAAAATCAAGTGGATTCTGGACAATGTAGAAGGAGCCAGAGAGAAGGCCGAAAAGGGTGAACTGCTCTTTGGCACCGTAGAAACCTGGCTGATTTGGAAGTTTACCAGGGGGCGGGTGCATGTGACGGATTATTCCAATGCCTCAAGAACCATGCTGTTCAATATTACGGAGCTGAAATGGGATGAGGAAATCTTGAAGGAGTTGGATATTCCCCTGTCCATGCTGCCCGAGGTAAAACCCTCCAGCTATATTTACGGGGAAACGGATGCTTCTTTTCTGGGAGGAAAGATTCCCATTGCAGGAGCTGCCGGAGACCAGCAGGCGGCGCTTTTTGGCCAGACCTGTTTTCATCCTGGAGAGGCAAAGAATACCTGCGGAA
>JBNMJJ010000104.1:0-7351 GCA_050873745.1 Lachnospiraceae bacterium
CGCCGGGAGAATGCCCGAAAAGCGGCATTATGGAGGAAAAGGGATGTTAGTTTACTTATTGATATTGGAAGGTAAAGAAGATAAGCAAAGCTTTCAGCAAATTTATGAAGAAAATCATTTAAAAATGTATCATATGGCTTTTCGTATACTTAAACATCAGATGGATGCAGAAAATGCAGTGCATGAGACTTTTTTAAAGTTAGCGGAGCATTTTGAAAAATATCGGAAACTGGAAAAAAAAGAGATGACGGCTTTATGTATTGCTATTGCGAAAAACAAGGCTATCGATATTATAAGGGAAAGCAAGCATTTGAGTGAAGATGAGATTGAGAAATTGGTTTTGCCCGATGAACGGAGAGATTTGCAGCCTCAGTACTCTTTAGAACAGGCGGAAGAGCGAATAAAATTGAGAAATATTATGGAGAAACTACCGGAAATACTAAAAATTACGTTGGATTTAAAATACTATTATGAATTTAGTAATCAGGAAATTGCAGGAATTTTAGGAGTGACGACAAAAACAGTAGAAATGCGTCTTTATCGAGGGAAAGCTAAAATGAGGGAGTTGTTAAAAAATGAAGGAATCATTGGATGATTTGCAGATAAAAAAGTGGGTAAAGAAAATTCATCAGTTGGAGGTAAATAGCCTGCCATCGAATGGTAAGTTAGAAGCTACATATATATTATCAGATATTTTTTATGAAAAAATGCAAAGATTAATTGAGCAGGTAAATCTAAGAGCATCGAGGAGGAGATTTTTAAAGAAGGTCGGTATAATAGTTGCGGCCATTCTTTTGGTATTTTCTATTTCAAATTCCAAAAGTATAGTGAATGCAGCAAAAAATATTATGGAGTGGTTTGAGACGCATACATCTTTTAAATTTTCTGAAGATATAAATGTAAAAAATATCCATCGTTATAATTTGAGTTATGTACCGGATGGTTATATAGAAGTAATGAATGAGTATTATGATGGGGTTTTTGGGTTTGTATTATATGAAGGAGAAGGTCAGGAGCCGCTTTCGTTGGAGTATGGGATAAGTGATGGGCAGATTAATATAGATAACGAGGACGTGGATTTTAGAATTATAGAAAAGGAAGGATTAATTATATACTTTTTCCAGGGAATTTCACAGAAGGAGAATATTGCAACCTGGGTATCAGAGGATAAAACAACTGTATTTACTTTAGTTGGTGAACAAGCGGAAGAAGAATTTTTAAAGATAATAAAAAATATTGAAAAAGAATAAAAAATTTGTAGAGAAAAAGGGAATAAATCCGTTTTTATAATAGATACATAAATAGGTATCGAGTATGAAGAAAGGAGGAATGCCTAATGAGAAAAATAAAAAAGTTTTTTTGTATCATGTTATGTGCAGTTATGCTGGTAAATTTTAGTGGGTTGCAGGTAAAAGCGGCAGGAATCATAACAAGGCCATTGTATATTGAGAATTGCTCTGTAAATGCGTATTTGAGCTTTGCAAACGATGAGGCAACGTGTGTGGTCAGCGTTAGGGGAAGCAGCTCTGTATCAAAAATTTCCGGAACCATTTCGTTATATGATGAGACTACAGGTAGGAATGTGGACAGCTGGTATGTTAATCATTCGGGATATGTATATTCCACAGTTAAAGTGGCAGCAGTGGAAACAGGACATAAATATACGCTGTCATTTAGGGGAACAGCATACAATACAAATGGTGTTGGTGAGACAATCAGCGCAACGGTGACAAAAAATAACTGAACAAAAGCAGCCTTGCATAAAGGACAATAAAGAGGTTTTATAGTGAAGGGAATAAAAAAGAGCAATATAATATTAAGTATTATCGGTTTGGGTATCTTTATAATATTAAATTTAATTGTTTTACCGTATCAACAGCATGGAGTTGATAATACAGTTGAAAATAATCCAGATAGTCTAAAATATGAGAATGATTTAGTCTATAAGGATTATTCAGGCGCTGCCATTATTGTGGAAAATCCCTGCACGATAAAATTGAAAAATGTTCAATACGATTTAGTAGAGAATAAAATAAGAAGCGTAATTTTATCCAATGATAAAGGTGAGCTAATAAAAGAATTTACGGAAGATACGGCAAAAATAGGACACCGGATAAACGAAAACGGAGTTTACTATTTATATGCTTTAACTGAGAGTGAAGAAATAATTAATCTTAGTAAGTTCGTTTCCATTGAATATGTTTTAGAAAACAATAGTGAAACTGAGGAAAATCGAATAGGGAAGAATTTTATTAATTTAGTAACAGAACGGTAAATGGAGAAGACACCTCTAAACTAAATATTGCAAGGAGAAGAAGATATGGCGAAAAGAATAAGAAATGCTGTAACAATGATTATGTTTATGGCTATAGTATTGTTGCTAAATAAGCAAGAGGTTTTTGCAAGCGAGTTGGTAAGTAATGGCTTAGTGCAATACGAAATCAAATTAGAGCAACTGAATGAGGAGTTGGGGACAGATTATAAAATGCAGCCAGGTATAGATTCTTCCTATGAAGAGATGGTGGAATATTACACTAATATGACTATGGACGAATTTGAATCATATATCCGCAATGCTTATCGGACAGAACAAGAGATGAATGAAATGATGAGTAAGCCGTTATACGAGGAGACAGCTGCAAGTATAATGACAAATTCAACGATAAGTCCCCAATCGACCTTGGCCAAACAAAGATATTTTTATGATGGGAGTAATTATCTATACATTACTGCTTATACGACGACAGTAAATAGTTCAACTATCTATACAGGGGATTTTGGAGAAAGTGGTTGGTACATAAGAGAATATCCTGCATACCAGCCAACTTCATGTACCTATAGTTTTTCAAACGATAAGAAATACCTTACTTGTTCTTGGACATGTGTTAAATATGTAAGCACTAATTTAATTGCAACAGGGCACTATACCCTTAGTTGCAGCTTCACAGCTGGTGGTGGAGATATATATCCGATGGTATAATTGGGCGTATAAGCCATTAAAAAAGGTATGAGTTACTTTTAGCAGACAGTGCTGTATAGTGCTGTTAAAAAATTCCTCTCGAATCAAAAAGAAATTGAATCGAGAGGAGTTTTTTATTAGAAGCACTCTAAATCTATGGGGAAAATATCCATTTTGGGCATTCTCATATGCTTCGCATAGCCTCTGAAGTTCTTTGTGCATGCTGCATGCCCCATGGACATGATTTAACCTCTTCTCACGCTACTTGCCCGCCTTATAACGATTTACCACATTCTGAATACGCTCGTTAGGGTCCAGTAAATCACTGATAGAGGAGTCATGATTTAAAGTATCAATGATATAAGCAATATATTTGCTCATATCGCAGTTGATATACCATTCACGGCTCAACAGTTCGGGAGTCTGATAAATCAGGTTGGTAGTAAGAACCTTGGTGATATAGCCCTTCTCATAGGCATCATCAAATTTTGCCAGGCCGTTGGTAAAAAGGCCGAAGGTGGAGAAAACAAAAATACGGTTAGCCTTACGCTCCTTCAAAGCGGCAGCCACCTCGATAACGCTTTCACCGGAGGAAATCATATCATCGATGATAATCATATCTTTGCCTTCCACATTAGTACCCAAAAACTCATGTGCAATAATCGGGTTGCGGCCATTGACAATCCTGGTATAATCACGGCGTTTGTAAAACATACCCATATCCAGGCCCAGTACATTGGCAATGTAGATAGCTCGTCCCATTCCGCCTTCGTCGGGGCTGATAACCATCATGTGGTCGGCGTCAATCTGCAAATCGGAAACGTTCCGAAAAAGGTTTTTAATAAACTGATAGGAGGCTTGTACCGTTTCAAAGCCGTGTAAAGGAATGGCATTCTGCACTCTGGGGTCATGAGCATCAAAGGTAATAATATTGTCCACACCCATACTTACCAGCTCCTGCAGGGCAAGAGCGCAGTCAAGAGATTCCCTGGAGGTTCTTTTATGCTGCCTGCTTTCATAAAGGAAGGGCATAATGACCGTAATTCTTCTGGCCTTACCGCCCACTGCGGCAATAATCCGTTTTAAATCCTGATAGTGGTCGTCAGGAGACATATGGTTTTTATGGCCGCTTAAAGAATAAGTAATGCTGTAGTTGCATACATCTACCAGAATATAAAGGTCTGAGCCCCGGACGGATTCCAGAATAACACCTTTTCCCTCACCGGAGCCAAAACGTGGGGTATGGGAGGACAGGATATAGGAATCACGCTGATAGCCGGCAAAAGCAAGACTGTCTTTGTGCTCATGCTCTCTCTCTGTTCTCCACTTAACCAGGTAATAGTCCACCTTTTTGCCAAGCTCTGCACAGCTTTGCAGGGGAATCATACCTAATGAACCTACGGGAATAGACTGTAAATCTCTTTTTTCTTCACGCTTTGACATGAAAGAAATCCTCACTTTCTGTTTGATAAACGTTTTTTATACATTCTGATGTCCGGCCCGGTAATTTTACATAAATCAAAATTACTGGTAATCCGGGAAAAAATACGGTCTGAATAACGGTCCCTAAGGTCTTGCAGGGACAGATTGGTAGAGATAATGGTGGATTTTTTTCTGAGAATCCGCTCATTCAGGCAGGAAAAAAACTGGGAAGAGGAAAAAGCATTAGTCACTTCCGTTCCCAAATCATCAATAATCAGTAGGTCGCAGGAATATAAATCCTCGTATATATCATTTAAGGCTTCCTTATTATGATAGTCGAAAGCATTCTGAGAAATCCGGTCAAACAGAGCAGCCGAACTGAAATAAATGGCTGAATGACCCGAATCAATCAATTCTTTGGCAACGCATCCGGAAAGAAAAGACTTTCCTGTACCCACTGTACCATAAAAGAAAAGATTATGATAGTCGGAATCGAAGGTTTTCACAAAATTATGACAGGTTGCCACAGCCTTTTGGAAACGCAGCAAGTCCTCTCCCTCATAAAATTCGTAAGACAGATGGGAGAAATTCTGTATCTCCAAAAGCTCCTTGATATTGGACTGTTCATAAAGGAAGGTAATCATCTGCTGTTTGAAGCAGCTACATTTCTGATTGTTGATATAGCCGGTATCCCGGCAGGCGGAACAGACATAAACCGGAGCTAAAAAGTCCTCCCCCAGTCCCGAAGAAACCAGCAGCTCCTTTTGTTTGCGCCGTAAGTCAGCCAGAGAGGATTTCAGCCTGTCCAAAGCGGATTCATCCCCATCCAAAAGCAGGCGGGCATGTTCCACCGAGAGAGAAGCGATTCTTTTGGGAAGCTCTTCGTAGCCTGGCACATGGGAGTGAACGTACCGGATTCTTTCATCCAGCCGCTGCCGTTCCCTTAGCTGCCGTTCTTCATAGGTCCGCATAATAGCGTTATATTGTGAATTTGTTAATGCCACTGCATTCTCCTTTAGTTGCTGAGAAGCTCCTGCTCAAGAACGTCAAAATCGTAGTCATTCTGCTGGAACTGATTAAATTTATTTCGGGAAGAAAAGGAAGCCGAAGCATTCTTTTTCCGGTTGCCAAAGGCAGCATCCGCTTTGGCAATATCCGGTTTATGGCAGACTCCGGCAGACTTCCAGCTACTTAAAATTTTGTCTGCATATTCAAAACGATGCTTGTCCGTAGCCAGAACGGTACGCTCGCAGGCTTCCAGAATAATATCAGCGGAAAAACCATAAACCTGATACCATTTCTTAATGTATTCTGTCTCCTTAGGAGTAGGATTGGCAGATTTTCCGAGAGCATTCATCACCGTATAAATCTGTTTATCATACTTGCCTGCATTGAGCTGCGCCTGAGAAGGGCTGGTAATATGAGCCTGAGCCCAGCTAATAGCCACCTTCTCGATATAACGGAAATCCTTTTTACCCCGGTCTATGCAGTACTGAAGCAGGTAATCGATTAAATCGAAGGAAAAATGAAGCTGGTCGGAAATAAACAGTAATGTACGGATGTCACCGGAGCTTAACGTTTTTCCCAGATAGGATTCCGCAATAAACAAAAGCTGGGAGGTAGACTCCCGATTCTTAAATTCCGCCAGTTGATTCAGAGTATAATCCGGCTTGGTATAGGCATCCTGCGGCTGGTCACAGGAGCTTTCCGCTTTACCATAAGGAGCAGTCTCCTGTGCAGGGGCCGGAGGCCGGGAAGCCAAAGCAGAAACTGGCTGAGGCGATTGGGCCTGAAAGGACAAGGGCTGAGAGACCTCCTGTTCAGGCCGGGAAAGGGCACAGAGCATAATTTCCACAGGCTGATTGCTTTCATTATAATCCACCTTCAATACACCCTTGTCCTGCCAATAGGAGAGGGCTCTTAAAATATCCTTTTCCGTGTAGTTAAAGTAATCGGCCAGAGCAGATACGCTGATTTCCTGCCTGCTGTCGCTGTGGCGCAGCAGATACAGGTAGACCTTTAGCTGGGCGTCGTTGGCATCGGCCATATAGGAATCAATAAACTGGTTAGATACACTGGTATATTCCAGGTTACGATAATCTTTAATGGTTAATTGGCTCATACCTATCCATCCTATTCCAGAAACTAAGTTTTGTTGAAGCAACGAAATTATACCACACCAAAATCAAAAAGAAAACATGAAAAAGCCTGTGAATCCTTTAAAACAGGGCATTTTGAGAATGAGTGGAAATTGTGGATAATGTGGATAAAAGGTGGATAGATTGGGGGAGTGACAAAATAAGCCGCAAAATAACAGCCTTTTTTCTTTGGCGGTATTCGTCCTATACTGAAAAATATCCACAGGTCTTAAACCGGCAAAATCGGTTTAAAACTGTGGATATGGTGGATAACTAAATTCCCAGGAGATTTTCTCCCACTTTTACAATATCTCCGGCTCCCATAGTTATCAACAAATCACCGTCGATAGAATTTTGGAGTAAAAAATTTTCAATCTCATCAAAGGTGGGAAAATAAAAGCATTCCGTTCCCGTTTTTTCGATTTCTTTTTGTAAATTCAGAGAGGAAATTCCCAGAGTATTTGTTTCCCGGGCAGCATAAATATCCGCTAAAACCACGAAATCCGCCAGAGAAAGGGCCTGGGCAAATTCCTTTAAAAAGGCTTTGGTCCGGGTATAGGTATGGGGCTGGAAAATGCACCAAATCCGATTGTGGGGCCAGGTTTTCGCAGCATTCAGGGTAGCCCGGATTTCGGTGGGATGGTGGGCATAGTCGTCAATAATCGTAATTTCTCCCAATTTACCCTTATATTCAAAACGGCGTTTGGTTCCGGGGAAATTTGCCAGCGCCTTCAGGGTATTTTCCATAGGAAGGTTTAAAACCTCGCTTAAGGCCAGGACGGCCAGGGCGTTGGATACATTGTGAAGACCGGGAACGCCCAGGGAAACGGCA
>JBNMJJ010000105.1:0-7336 GCA_050873745.1 Lachnospiraceae bacterium
AGAAGATTTGACGGAATATATGAAGGAAGTAGGCATCCGGGTAAAGTATCTGCATTCGGATATTGATACTCTGGAGAGGGCGCAGATTATTCGGGATATGCGTTTGGATGTGTTCGATGTGCTGGTGGGAATCAACCTGTTAAGGGAGGGATTGGATATTCCGGAAATTTCTCTGGTCGCCATTTTGGATGCGGATAAAGAAGGATTCCTGCGTTCCTCCACCTCTCTGATTCAGACCGTGGGGCGGGCGGCCCGGAATGCGGAAGGAAGGGTAATTATGTACGCAGATACCATAACGGATTCCATGCGTACGGCTATGGAGGAAACGAAGCGGCGCCGTATTCTGCAGCAGGCTTATAACGAGGAACATGGAATTACTCCTCAGACCATTAAGAAAGCGGTTCGGGATTTAATCAGTATTTCCAGGGAGATTGCCAAGGAAGAGGTGAACTTTGGCAAAGACCCGGAATCCATGAGCCGCAAAGAACTGGAGAAGCTGATTGCCAAAGTGGAAAAGCAGATGCGAAAGGCGGCGGCAGAGTTGGATTTCGAGAATGCAGCCGTGCTGCGGGACAAAATGGCAGAGCTGCGTAAGAACCTGGAAGAGGTAAAGGGCAAATAGGATGAACCTGTGAAATCAAAGCCTGAAGGTTGATTAGGCCCGGCAAATGTGTATAATAGAACCACAAGGATTTGAGATGCCGCCGGACGGCAGCATCATGGAGGTTGACATGGATAAGGTAAAAATGCTCCCCCGTAAGGAAGTTATTAAAATTCGGGGAGCCAATGAACATAATTTGAAAAATCTGGATGTGGACATTCCCCGAAATGAATTTGTAGTACTGACAGGGTTGTCAGGTTCTGGCAAATCCTCCCTGGCTTTTGATACGATTTATGCGGAAGGACAAAGGCGGTATATGGAATCCGTTTCCTCCTATGCGAGGCAGTTTTTGGGCCAGATGGAGAAGCCCAATGTGGAAAAGATTGAAGGCTTGTCCCCGGCCATTTCCATAGATCAGAAATCCACCAATAGAAACCCCCGTTCCACGGTGGGAACGGTTACGGAAATATACGACTATTTTCGTCTGCTGTATGCCCGTATCGGCACCCCCCACTGTCCCCAGTGCGGAAAGGAGATTTCCAAACAGACGGTGGATCAGATGGTAGACCATATCATGGGAATGCCGGAAGGAACCAGGATTCAGCTTCTGGCGCCGGTGGTAAGGGGCCGCAAGGGTGAGCATGTAAAGGTACTGGAAAAGGCGAAAAAAAGCGGATATGTGAGGGCCCGTATAGATGGCAGTCTGTATGAGCTGGAAGAAGAGATTAAGCTGGATAAGAATATCAAGCACAATATAGAGATAGTGGTTGACCGTCTGGTGGTGAAGGAAGGAATTCACCGCCGTCTTACGGATTCCATTGAAAACGTTCTGGATTTGACAGAGGGACTTTTAATGGTGGATGTTATTGATGGGGAAACCCTTACCTTCAGCCAGAGCTTTTCCTGCCCTGACTGCGGAATCAGCGTGGATGAAATTGAACCCAGGAGCTTTTCCTTTAACAATCCCTTTGGGGCCTGTCCCAGCTGCTTCGGTTTGGGCTACAAGATGGAATTTGACATTGATTTGATTATTCCGGATAAATCCTTAAGTATAAATCAGGGAGCCATAGCGGTTACCGGCTGGCAGTCCTGCAATGACGGTAAGAGCTTCTCCAATGCCATTTTAAGAGCACTTTGTGAAGAGTACAAATTCGATTTGGATACACCTTTTGAGAATTATCCTAAGAAGATTCAGGATATTCTGATTAGCGGAACGGGAGGAAAAGAGGTTAAGGTCTATTACAAAGGACAGCGGGGGGAAGGAACCTATCCGGTTGCCTTTGAAGGACTGATTCGGAATGTGGAACGCAGATACCGGGAAACCTTTTCTGAACATTCCAAGGCGGAGTATGAAACCTTTATGCAGATTACCCCCTGTAAGGAATGTAAGGGAATGCGTCTGAAACGGGAATCTCTGGCGGTGACCGTATGCGATAAAAACATTTATGAAATTACCAATCTGTCCATAGGCAGCCTGCAGGAGTTTTTGAGAGGCATGGAACTGTCCCCTGCCAAACAACTGATTGGAAAGCAGGTATTGAAGGAAATCAGGGCCAGAGTAGGATTTTTGATGGATGTGGGGCTGGATTATCTGACCCTTTCCCGGGCTACAGGCACTCTTTCGGGAGGAGAAGCACAGCGGATTCGTCTGGCTACCCAGATAGGGTCAGGACTGGTAGGGGTCTGCTATATTCTGGACGAGCCCAGTATCGGTCTGCACCAGCGGGATAATGACAAGCTTCTGGCTACTTTGAAAAATCTGAGAGATATGGGCAATACCTTAATTGTAGTGGAACACGATGAGGATACCATGTTTGCTGCGGACTATATTGTGGACATCGGTCCCGGAGCAGGAAGTCACGGGGGCCGGGTGGTGGCTCAGGGAACAGCCGAAGAAATCATGGCTGTGGAAGAATCCGTTACAGGCCAGTATTTAAGTGGAAAAATGAGTATTCCTGTGCCCCAGGTACGGAGGAAGCCCCAGGGTTGGCTGGTGGTTAAAGGCGCACAGGAGAATAACCTGAAAAATGTATCGGTGAAGATTCCCACTGGGGTGTTTACCTGTGTTACCGGCGTTTCCGGTTCGGGAAAAAGCTCTCTGGTGAATGAGATTCTCTATAAGTCCCTGGCCAAAAAGCTGAACCGGGCCAGAACCATTGCCGGAAAACACAAAGAGATAACAGGGGTGGAGCAGTTGGATAAGGTGATTGATATTGACCAGTCCCCTATCGGAAGAACGCCCCGTTCTAATCCGGCTACCTATACCGGTGTATTCGACATGATTCGTGACTTGTTTGCGGCCACGCCGGATGCCAAAGCAAAGGGCTATAGTAAGGGCCGTTTCAGCTTCAATGTGAAGGGAGGCCGGTGTGAGGCCTGCAACGGCGACGGCATAATCAAAATTGAAATGCACTTTCTTCCGGATGTGTATGTACCCTGTGAGGTGTGCCAGGGCAAACGGTATAACCGGGAGACCCTGGAGGTGAAGTACAAAGGAAAAAGTATCTATGATGTGCTGGATATGACGGTGGAAGAAGCCCTGCCATTTTTTGAGGCAGTGCCCAGCATAAGGCGCAAAATAGAGACTCTTTATGATGTGGGGCTTTCCTATGTCAAGCTGGGTCAGCCGTCAACCACTCTTTCCGGAGGAGAGGCTCAGCGGATTAAGCTGGCTACAGAACTGAGCAGGCGCAGCACAGGGCACACCATCTATATTCTGGATGAGCCTACAACAGGGCTGCATTTTGCGGACGTACACAAGCTGATTGAGATTATTCACCGCCTGGCCGAAGGGGGAAATACGGTGGTGGTAATCGAGCACAACCTGGATGTAATTAAAACTGCCGATTACATCATCGACATGGGGCCGGAAGGCGGTGACCGGGGAGGAACGGTTGTGGCCTGCGGTACGCCGGAAGAGGTGGCAGGAGTGAAAGGGTCTTACACGGGATATTATATCGAAAAGATACTTAAAAAGGGAAAAAAGAGCTAAAGTATTCCCATAAAATACCGATAATATACTAAGATGGAGCGACAAAAAAGCATGGAGGCGATAAATGGCAGGACCATTTTTGTTTTTATGCTTTTTTTATGAAAACCCTTTCAAAATAAAAGTTTATCAGTTATAATAACCGTGTATATTTATAGGGTAGATACATGAACGAATGATTAGATAGAATAAACTTGGAAAGGGGAAAGAGGAATGCAGTATACCGATATAGGGATTGATTTGGGAACAGCCAGCATTTTAGTATATATCAGAGGAAAAGGGGTAGTGCTCAAGGAACCCTCTGTTGTTGCTTTTAACCGGGACACGAATAAAATTAAAGCTATCGGTGAGGATGCCAGGCTGATGCTGGGCAGAACCCCGGGGAATATTGTAGCGGTAAGACCGCTGCGTCAGGGGGTTATTTCCGACTACGGCGTGACAGAGAAGATGATGAAGTATTTCATCCAGAAGGCCATTGGCAGGAGAACCTTAAGAAAGCCTCGCATTGCGGTGTGCGTACCCAGCGGTGTCACAGAGGTAGAGAAGAAAGCGGTAGAGGATGCGACTTATCAGGCTGGAGCAAGGGATGTGTCCATTATTGAGGAACCTATTGCAGCAGCTATCGGTGCAGGCATTGATATTTCCAAACCCTGCGGCAACCTGATTGTGGATATTGGGGGAGGCACTTCCGATATTGCGGTAATTTCTTTGGGCGGCACGGTAGTCAGCGCCTCCATCAAAATCGCAGGGGATGATTTCGATGAAGCCATTGTCCGTTATATGCGTAAGAAACACAATCTTCTGATTGGGGAACGGACGGCAGAGGATATTAAGATTAAAATCGGCTCCGCCTATAAGAGAACAGAGCCTGACTTTTTGGATGTAAGAGGACGAAATCTGGTGACCGGTCTTCCCAAAACCGTTCGGGTTTCTTCCGAAGAGACAGAGGAAGCTCTTAAAGATACCACTTCCCAGATTGTGGAGGCTATCCACACTGTATTGGAGAAGACGCCGCCGGAGCTGGCAGCGGATATTGCAGACCGGGGCATTGTGCTGACCGGAGGGGGAAGTCTCCTCAGGGGCCTGGAGGATTTAATCTGCTCCAAGACCGGAATCAATACCATGACTGCAGAAGAACCCATGACTGCAGTGGCAATCGGTACAGGTAAATATGTAGAATTTCTGGCAGGATATAGGGACGAAGCCTAGACCTGGCAGCCAGACAGAAGATAAACAGGAGGAATCCATGGTAAAAGGACTATACACAGCTTATACAGGACTAATTAATGAACAGAACAGGATGGACGTGCTGACCAATAATCTGGCCAACGCTTCTACCGTAGGTTTTAAGAAGGAAGGAGCCACCAGTCAGGCTTTTAACGATGTTTTGGCTTATAAAATTAAGGACACTACGGACCCTCTTGCGGCAAGGCCTTTGGGAGCAATGAGCATGGGGGTTAAGATAGGGGAAACCTATACCGACTTTACCCAGGGCTCCATGAGAGGTACGGAGAATACCTATGATTTGGCGATTTCAGGAACCGGATTTTTTGCTGTGGAATTTACCAATAAGGCAGGAGAAACATCCACTAAATATACCAGAGACGGAGGTTTCGTCTTGAATAAGGACGGCTATCTGGTAACCAAGGATGGCGACTATGTGCTGGGAAGCAATAACAATCGTATTCGCATTAATCCCAATCTGCCTTCCCGTATCGACCAGGCAGGTAATATCTGGCAGAATGATACGTTGGTTGCTACCGTAGGAGTAACGGACTTTGAAGATTACAATTATCTGAAGCACTATGGTGAGAACTATTATGAGCCGGTAGAGGGCTTTGCGGAAAAAGCAGGAGACTACAACATTATGTCCGGCTATCTGGAAATGTCCAACATATCGGTAGTGACGGAAATGGTGAATATGATTGCCGTGTCCAGAGCCTATGAAACCAACCAGAAAATTGTACAAACCTACGACAGCACGCTGGAGATTGCTGCGAATCAGTTAGGTAAGATATAATCGGATAAAAGCGAGATTGAGATAAAATACAGAAAGGCAGCCGTGTGAGGATTGAACAGTCTGCCGAAAGAGAAAGGACGAAAGATATGGTTAGATCATTATGGACAGCAGCTACAGGAATGATTTCCCAGCAGACAAACGTGGATACAATCGCCAACAACCTGGCGAATGTAAATACCATAGGCTACAAAACGGAGGTTGCGGAATTCAAATCCCTTCTTTATCAGGAACTTCAGACCAGAACCACCACGGCTAACGGCGAGAACAAGCCGGTTGGCGCACAGGTGGGTTTGGGTGTTCGTAATTCGGCAATCACTTCCATGTTCAAGCAGGGAAGTATGCTGGCTTCCACAAGCGACACCGCATTTGCCATCCAGGGAGAGGGATTATTTGCGGTAAGAGGTGAAGACGGACAGACCTATTATACCAGAAACGGTAATTTCCTTTTTACCAGAGCAGCCAATAACGGTATAATGTTAGCGACAACCGATGGTCTTCCGGTTTTGAACAGACAGGGAAACCCGATTACACTGAACAACAATTATGTGGCTACCAGAATCACCGTTAATTCCGACGGAGAATTGACCTATCCGGATGCGAACAACAATCTTCAGCCCATTCCGGGAATGGCAATCGGCTTATTCCAGTTTTCCAATCCTTCGGGACTGGAGAAGGTACAGGATACCCTGTATGCACCCACAGCGGCCAGCGGAGCGGCAATTAATGAGGCCAACAATAATAACGTGGAAAGAAGCGAAATCCTTCAGAATTATCTGGAAGGCTCCAGCGTACAGGTTGCCGATGAGATGGTAAATCTGATTGTTGCCCAGAGAGCTTATGAAATGAACTCCAGAGCAATTACGACTACAGATGAAATGCTGCAGCAGGCTAACCAGTTAAAGAGATAGTGCTTTAGCTGACGGCTATTAAGAGATAAAGCGTCAAAAGGAACGTAAGCGGGAGGAAGATATGGAACTTTCAGGATTGACGAACATATACGGAGATTATTTAACGCAGCAGGTGGATGAAGCCAAGACTGCCAGAATGAAGAATGTTGCTTCCAAGGATTACACCCAGGCTACAGATGATGAGCTGTTAGATGTGTGCAAACAGTTTGAGGCTTATTTTCTGGAGCAGATATTCAAGCAGATGGAAAAGACCATTATCAAGGATGAAAAAAACAGCTCCACTTCCAGTTTGGTAGATTATTTTAAGGATTCCACCATAGCGGAATTGGCTACACAGTCCACTGAAACACAGGGCCTGGGAATCGCCGAGATGCTGTATGAGCAGATGAAACGGAATTACAATTTATAAGGTATAACAGGCCGCTCCATATACCGGAGTGGCCTTTGCTATTACCGTATTGGCTATAGACATAAGAAGAATATAGACAGTAAAAGGAAACGGTGGAATGGAATTTAAGGGCTACATAGACCACATTATTTATCGCAAACCGGAAAATGGATATACGGTTTTTGTACTCAGTACGAAAGAAGAGGACATCACCTGCGTGGGCTATCTTCAACAGGTGGAGCAGGGAGAAAATCTTCTGATTCAAGGGGAAGAGGTGGAGCATGCTCTTTACGGAACCCAGATTAAGGTCAGCTCCTATCAGGTGGTTTTACCGGACGACAGCCAGAGCATGGAAAGGTATCTGGGAAGCGGGGCAATCAAAGGCGTTGGTCCGGCCCTTGCCAAAAAGATAATTAAGGCATTTGGGGAG
>JBNMJJ010000106.1:0-7304 GCA_050873745.1 Lachnospiraceae bacterium
GGTAGAGGGACGTTTAAGATAAAGTTTTAACCAAAGTTTGTACCAGACTACCGCTTTCTCCATTTACTAAAGGCTCCTAATCCTGTCATCATCAACGCTGTTCCTAAAAGCAGGGCAGTTTTTGAAAACCTTACATCTGCAAAGAGCAGCTCCAGACCATATTCCTGCCACCAGGTTAAGGGCAGCGCTTTCCCGGCCGCCGCCATCCACTTCGGTAAATATGCCGCAGGAAGAAGAAGGCCCGAGCAGATAATCATCAGCAGATTGACTGCCAAAAGCAGCACTCCGCCCTGAATCCCTTCATCCGCCAGGCTGTAAAGGAGATGAAAATAGGCCCCAAAATTCAGGCACAGAACCAATAGCCCCAGAACCAGCCCCGGCGACAGAACCTGTAAAGCCAAATCCTCTCCCGGAAAAATTATCCTTCCTCCTATATACATTAGAAGGCCAAACCCCCAGAGATTTACGGTCATCACCAAAACCCGAACCAGTGACAGGGATAAACTGCCCATTCCATTAAGATACAGCTTCTGCTCCACAGCCCTCGTCTGCCTTGTATACAAAAAACCATAATAGATTCCGCTCATCAACAAAAGCGTCAGAAATCCTGCCAGAAAATAATATTGACCGGCATTCACCCAGCCCGTAGGAGAGGCCACAATCTCATGAAAAAACTGTTTCCTTCCCAGAATCTCTTTAATATAGAGAAAAGAGATAAATTCTCCTATCTCTCCTCTATCCATTTTTACCTCATATTCCCCTGCCGTATCCAGAGCAGCGTATACCCCCGCCTGAGCCGTCTGTAACATGGACACGCTTTGTGCCAAAAGCTCCCCGAAAACTTTCTCCTCCACCCTTCCCTCACCGGCAAGATAGAGAGTAGCCGGGGTATTTTTTCCTGTATAAATATCCCCGTAAAAGTTCTCCGGTATCTGGATAACTACAGCTACCTGTCCCTGATGCAGCTTTTCCAGGGCCCCATCCAAATCATCATATTGGAAGGAACAGATACTGTTCACACTGTCTATATTTTTCAAAAAACCCATAGCCTGTCGAATCAGCTTCTCTTCTTCGGGAATTACCACTGCTACCTCTACCTTGGAAAAGACCTGTGACTGCAGCAAGATTTTACTTACTACAGTCACCGTGGCTGCCAAAAGGAAACCCATAACCAGGATGCTAATCATGGATTTCGCTAAAATTTTTATACTTTTTTTCCATTCCAGAGAAAAATAAGTTACAAACAGTTTCATCATCTATCGCAAATCAGAGGTTTGCCTCTCCTGTAATGTCATCCAAGCCATACTGCGGGAAGAGCTCCAGAAACTCCTCCGGGGTCAAATCATAGAAATATTCCTCGTACATTTCCTCAGGTGTCATACCATAATCATTATAAAAGTCATAATAGTCACCATAATCGTTACTCTCTTCGCCGTAGAAACCGTTTCCAGAATCCTCTTTCGGCAAACTGTCATAAATCTGGCCAAGTATCTTGTCAAGCTCATCTTCTGTGGCAGTACTGAGTTCCAACTCTTCTCCTACGATTTCTTCGATATTGGCACCCTTCTTTACCGCTATTTCACATTCCAAATCATCCATATTTATAGAGGCGATGGAGAGGGTATCCAAAGATATTCGCATCTCTTCTTCATCGATTTCCATATTTCCGGACAGCGACATTAGGAAATATTCGTACTCCACGGATAAATCAAAGTTGTTTTTTTCAACATCGTAAGCAAAAAATACAGCGTCGGTACCATAGAGAGAAACCTTTGTTATTTCTTTTGTTTTTACCGTCTCATGCACAATTCCCAAGATTGGATAGTTATCCAGTTCTACTTCTATATCCTGAGCGCCGTTTTTATTTCCCTTAAAGGTGATTTTCATCTGCTCTTCTTCTACGTCCAACAGAATACAGGCTACCTGCTCCTTGGTCAGATAGAAGGTGATTTCCATATCCAGAATATCCTCCAGAGCAGCATAGATTTCCTCAAAGGGATTATCCATGTAGTCCGGTAATGTATTCCAGTAATCCATCCCATTTTCCACATATAAATCTTCTATTCGTTCTACAACAGATACAAACCGTTCACTGCCAACTATAGCTTTATATCCGTCACATTTTACCCTTTCCCCATTTATCCGAAAGGTTTTTGCTTCAATCTTTTGAAATTTCCAGCTATTGTATTCTTCCAGAAAAATATGCAGTATTTCATCATCTAAGGGCTTCTGGCTGTTAATGTCATAAAGATATTCACAGAGTAAATCCAACATCTCTATGTCCTCAGAAGCTTCATTCTGAAAAAGAACACCGGTCTTTTCTCCCTGATAATCGTAGGTAAATACATAGTCTCCAAAGTAAGAAGACTGCATCTTCACCTTATTCTCCGTTATAGAAGCCAGAAATTCCATCTTGTCCAGCCAGTAGTTTTCATAGCTTCCTCTAAGCTGAGGCTCTTTCCTGTCATTGTGGTATTCCAGAGTGATAGTCGTTCCGTCCATTGAGCCCTTTGCACTGATGGTGTACTCATCCTTCACCAGCTCCTCAAGCTGCTGAAAAAATTCGGCTGTCTTGGTTTCATCCTTAAAGGTATTCTGCAAAGCCGTAAGAATCTTCTGGGAAGGATTCTCAAACAGACCCAGGGCTGCTATCACTCCAATTACCAGGCAAATAAGGGCTGCTGCCCCCATACCGATAAACAGCGGTTTTCTGTTCTTTTTCTCCGGTTCCTCCGGAATCGGATTGTAAATCGGATTTGCCGACTGTTGCACTGATGCTGCCTGCGCCGTATTGTCCGATGCTGTCTGTCCGGCCTCTGCTCCCACGACCTGTTGCACGGCTGTTTCCTCTGCTTCCGAATCAATCCATTGTCCTGTTTCACTGTCGTACCTTAATGTCATTTTTCTCCCCCTTTTATACGCTGCACCGCTGTATTACAGTGCAGCTATTTCTTCCTTAATCCGTTCTTCCCGTATTTCCTCTTTTGCCAGTTCCCTGACCTGCCCATTCTGCATCAAAAAGCAACAGTCCGATGCAAGAATTTCCGTCATGTGATGGGTCGCCATAAGGATAATCCCCTGTCTCTTCCGGTATTCCTCCATCCAGCTTCGGATGCTCTCCTGATAATACAGATCCAAGGCAGTTGTGGGTTCATCCAGTAATAGAATCGGCGGTTCGTTAATCAACGCACAGGCAATGCTGAGGCGTCTTTTCATTCCACCGGACAGCTTCTCTACCGGCACGGAAAGTATATCTGCAAGTCCAAACTCCTCCACGAGCTTGTAAGCAAGCTCGTGCCTCTCTGCTCCCCACAGCTTCAGATTATCTTTCACCGATAATTCTTCCAGCAGAGGATTCTCCTGAGGAACATAGCCGCAGTATCTGGCTGCCGCCTTCCGGTCGCCAGATACACAACGGTCAAAATAATGAATGGTTCCGCTGTCTGCTTTCAGTACACCTGCCATTATCTGTAACAGAGTGGATTTCCCACAGCCGTTTTTTCCGATAAGTGCGGCTGCCTGTCCCGGCTGAATCCGAAAGCTAATATCGGATAATACTGAGTTTTTGCCATATTTTTTCTGAATATGAGACAGTTCGACCATTTTCCCTCTTCCTTTGCAGCGGACTTTCTTCTATTGTATCGACAACTTTCTGCCCTGTCAATGTATTCATAAAAAAGAGCCGTCCTCTCAAAGGACAGCTCTCTTGATACATAAACTTAAGCCTTGCCAATGGAACCAAAAATTTCCATTTTTTCTTTAACAGTAGCTTTAATTGCCTCTGTACCGGGTGCCAGTAATTTACGGGGATCAAAGCCTTTACCCTGCTGGTCCTTGCCTGCTTCGATATATTCACGGGTAGCAGCCGCAAAAGATAACTGACATTCTGTATTAACGTTAATTTTAGCAACACCTAAAGAAATTGCTTTCTTAATCATGTCCACAGGAATACCTGTACCGCCATGAAGAACTAAAGGCATGTCTCCGGTCAACTGCTGAATAGCATCCAGAGTCTCGAAGGATAAGCCAGCCCAGTTCTCAGGATATTTACCATGAATGTTGCCGATACCTGCTGCCAGGAAATCGATTCCCAAATCAGCGATTGCCTTACATTCCTTAGGGTCTGCACATTCGCCCATACCTACAACGCCGTCTTCTTCTCCACCGATGGAGCCAACCTCCGCTTCAACGGAAACTCCCTTGGAGTGAGCTAACTCTACGATTTTTTTGGTTTTTTCCACGTTTACATCGATAGGGTCATGGGAACCGTCAAACATAACGGAAGAGAACCCTGCTTCGATACATTTTACACAATGTTCGAATGAACCATGGTCCAAATGAAGAGCCACAGGAACGGTGATTCCCAGTTCTTCAATCATACCATTTACCATACCAACTACGGTTTTGTAACCAGTCATGTATTTGCCTGCACCCTCAGATACACCTAAAATGACAGGAGAGTTACATTCCTGGGCGGTCAATAAAATAGCCTTGGTCCATTCCAGGTTGTTGATGTTAAACTGTCCAACTGCATAGTGGCCAGCTTTTGCTTTGTCGAGCATTTCTTTAGCTGATACTAACATGTTCAATTCCTCCGTTTTAATTAATATATTTATATTCAGACATAGTATAACCCATTACAGGGGAAAATGGAACAGAAATTGCCAAATTTTCTGCTCCGGCGTAACAGTTCAGCCTTTAGCTGAACCGTCACGTTCCATCATCAAGCTACGCTTCCTGCCCTGTGATATACTTTTCTATTCCCTCTAACGCAGCCTCTTCATCGTTTCCGGTGGCTTCAATCACCATCTTCTCTCCTGCATTTAAGCCCAGAGTCATCATACCCATGATACTCTTTGCATTTACCCGTTTGTCTTCTACTTCCAGATAAATACTGCTCTCATACTGGCTCGCCACCTGCACTAATACAGCAATGGGTCTTGCTTCCAGGCCCCCGGGAATCTGTACCACAACTTCTTTGCGACTCATTTTTTCTCCTCCTATTTTCTCATAACTATCCTCTATAAAAGTCTGCAATCTCGCTTAGCTTTCTTAATCTATGATTGACCCCGGATTTTCCCACTGGCGGGTCAAGATACTGTCCAAGCTCCTTCAGAGTGGCCTCAGGATATTCCAGCCTGACCTGGGCCATCTGCTTTAAGGCCGGCGGCAGTTTGGAAAAGCCTGCAAATTCCTGAATAAAGCGGATGTCCTCCAACTGCTTGGCTGCTGCGTTTACCGTTTTGGCAATATTAGCCGTTTCACAATTTACCCTGCGGTTAATGGAATTGCGTACTTCCTTCAGAATCCGAAGATTCTCCAAATTCATTAAGGCCACATGCGCTTCACATATATTCAAAAAATCGACGATGTTGGAACCTTCCTTTAAATACACCACGAAATATTTCTTTCGCTGCACTATCTTTGCATCCAGTTCAAAGCCCTCCAGAAGCTGTTGAAGCTGGTCTGCCTGATTTAAATTTGTGCATACCAACTCAAGGTGGTAGCTCTTTTGCGGGTCGCTCATGGAACCAATGGTCAAAAAAGCCCCTCTTAAAAAGGCCCTCTGGCAACAGCTTTGCTTTAAAATCAAAGGATTTGTCCTGTCTTTCAAATCATGGAGAACCCCCTTGCTGTCTATCAGCTTGATTCCCCGAAAAAGAGCCCAAATATCCTCTTCTTTTTCAAGGACAATGGTATAAACCGATTTCTTCTGTCCTCCAAAGCACTCCTGTTCCTGAGCCGCCGTCTCTATATTAAATGTTTTATTCAGTATTGTAAAGCATTTTCTCGCTACAGCGACATTTTCTGTCAGAATCTGCAACTGTAGCTGCCCCTTCTCTCCCCGTGTAAGCTGCCCCGAAAAGTGAAGAATCGCTGCCATCTCCGCAATCTGACAATGGCGTCCCTGGTTCAAATGCTTTTCCAGTTCTTCTTTTACCTGAGATGAAAAGGACATTCTTCCTTCCCTTTCTGCTACTTAATATCCCTGTGGCTTATGCTCAAGCCATAGTTTCCTTTATCCTTTAAGCCCTGATAGAGCGCATTAGCCAAAGTTACGCTCCGGTGCTGACCGCCTGTACAGCCGATAGCTACCACTAACTGATATTTTCCTTCTTTAATATAACCCGGCAGCAGAAACTTTAGCATGTCCACCAGCTTCTCCAGAAAAATTCCCGCTTCCTCAAAGCCCATCACATAGTTCTGCACTGCCCGGTCATTTCCAGTACAATGCTTCAATTCGTCAATATAGAAGGGATTTGGTAAAAAACGCACGTCAAAAACCAAATCTGCATCCGCCGGAATACCGTTTTTAAATCCGAAAGAAACGATATTTACCATGAGACTATTATATTCTTCATTCCGGATAAAAATTCTATCCAGCTCTTCTTTTAATTCACGGGTAAGGAGCTTGGACGTGTCAATCACATAATCCGCTTTCTTTTTTATGCTGGAAAGTATGTCCCTTTCCTTCTTTACCCCCGATTCAATACGTGGGTCCTCTTCCGTGGCAAGAGGATGCACCCTTCTCGTTTCCTTATAACGCTTAAGCAGGGTGGCATTATTGGCCTCCATAAACAAAATTTCAAAATGGTAGCCTTCCTCCCGCAGACGGTCCAGCGCCTTTTCCGAGTTGGCAAAATCCATACCTCCCCGCACGTCCAGCCCCAAAGCTACTTTTTCCAGCTCCGTATTGGGTGTTGCCATGAGTTCCATAAATTTTTCAATCAGGGGGACCGGAAGATTATCAACGCAGTAAAATCCCATGTCCTCCAGCATTTTTAATGCAGTACTCTTTCCTCCCCCGCTCATTCCCGTAACAACTACGAATCTCATTTGTCCCTTTCACTCTGCCTTCCTATGCTTTTTCTTCTTTTTCTTCCAAAAACTCTTCTCCCAAAAAAATAACCTCTGGCTCCAGCCGGACTCCAAACTGGCCCTCCACTCTTTTTTGAATCTCCTCCATTAAGCAGCGGATGTCCCTGGCTGTGGCCTTATTCTTATTGATAACAAAACCACAGTGTTTCTCCGAAACCTGGGCGCCTCCCACTGAAAAGCCCCTAAGGCCTGCATCCATAATCAGTTTCCCCGCAAAATACCCTTCCGGTCTTTTAAAGGTGCTGCCTGCGCTGGGATATTCCAGAGGCTGCTTTTCCAGTCTCAGCCGGTTATATTCCCTCATTTGCCAGAGAATATCTTCCGCTTTCCCGGGCTTCAACTCCATGGTGGCCTCCAAAACAATATAGGGCCGCTTCTTAAAAATACTGGTACGGTATCCCAGCTCAAGCTGGTCCTTTTCCAAA
>JBNMJJ010000107.1:0-7283 GCA_050873745.1 Lachnospiraceae bacterium
GTGACAGTGTGAGAAGAAATTCTAAGGCTCACAGCGGAGGGATAAATCATGTCCAAGGGCCATATGCCAAGAAATTTAGAGGTTTATGGGAAGCATATGCCGGCGCAAACCTGAAAGATTGGAGGAAAGATGTTTACCGGAATTATTGAAGAAATCGGAAGAATTAAGCAGATTCAAAGAGGACAGCATTCAGCGGTACTGACCATTGAAGGTAAAAAGGTATTGGAAGATGCACGCCTGGGGGACAGTATTGCCGTAAACGGAATCTGCCTTACCGTAACTTCGTTTGGAGAAAATTATTTTACTGCAGATGTGATGCATGAGACGCTCAACCGTTCTTCCTTAAGCGGTTTACAGACAGGGAATAGAGTGAACCTGGAGCGGGCAATGGCAGCAAACGGCCGATTTGGCGGTCACATCGTTTCCGGTCATGTGGACGGTGTGGGAAAGATTACGGGAATCCGGCGTGATGATACGGCTATCTGGTATACCCTGCAGGCGGAGTCGAAGATTTTACATTATATTGTGGAAAAGGGTTCTATTACTATCGATGGAATCAGTCTTACGGTGGCCTGGGTAAATACGGAAGAATTTGCCATTTCCGCCATACCTCATACGGTAGAGGCAACTACCCTGAGGGAGCGCAGAGTGGGAGATTTGGTGAATCTGGAAAATGACATCATCGGAAAATATGTGGAAAAATTATTCCAGAGGGAAGAGATACAGCAGCCCAAAAGTACATTGACACGGGATTTTTTGGCCCGATGTGGATATTAGTGTGAGAAGAAGTTCTAAGGCTCACAGCAGAGGGCAAATTATGCCCAAGGGGCATACGCCAAGAACTTCGGAGGCTTATGCGAAGCATATGCCGGACTCACACCAGGAGAATACTCAAAATGTGGGCATTCTCCCACAGTTATAAGATGTCCCATAGCGGTATCAATAAAGCAGTACATCAATAACTCAGAAAATAGAAAAAGAAATGGAGGGCAACCATGTTTCAGTTTAATACGGTAGAAGAGGCTTTGGAAGATTTAAGGCAGGGAAAAATTATTTTGGTAACGGATGATGAGGACAGAGAAAATGAAGGGGACTTTATCTGTGCGGCTCAGTTTGCCACACCGGAAAATATTAACTTTATGGCGATGCACGGAAGAGGGTTGATTTGTATGCCTATGGCGGAAGAGTATGTCAGCAAATTGCAGATTCCGCAAATGGTGTCCGAAAATACGGATAATCATGAGACGGCCTTTACCATCTCCATTGATGCAGTAAATACCACTACAGGAATTTCGGCAGGAGAACGCTCCATTACTGCGATGAAGTGTGTGGATGAGAATGCAGGGCCAAAGGATTTTCGGCGGCCGGGACATATGTTTCCGCTATTGGCAAAAAGGAACGGCGTTTTGGAAAGAAACGGACATACAGAAGCAACGGTGGACTTATGCCGACTGGCTGGCCTGAAGGAATGCGGGCTTTGCTGTGAAATCATGGAAGAAGACGGAACCATGATGAGAACGCCCCAGTTGATAGAGCTGGCCCGGAAATGGGATTTAAAATTCATCACCATTCAGGCTTTGCAGAACTACCGAAAATGCAATGATAATCTGGTGGAGCGGGCGACCATTACCAGAATGCCTACACAGTACGGCGAGTTTATGGCCTATGGTTTTGTAAATCGGTTAAATGGCGAACACCATGTAGCTTTGGTAAAAGGAGAAATCGGAGACGGGCAGGATGTGCTTTGCCGTGTCCATTCTGAATGCCTTACCGGGGATGTATTTGGCTCCCTGCGCTGCGACTGCGGACAGCAATTTGCAGCAGCCATGAGGCAGATAGAGGAGGAAGGAAGAGGAATCCTTTTGTATATGCGTCAGGAAGGCCGGGGAATCGGTTTAATCAATAAACTCAAGGCTTATGAGCTTCAGGAAAAGGGGATGGATACGCTGGATGCCAACCTTGCTCTGGGCTTCAGGGGGGACCAGAGGGAATATTATATCGGCGCACAGATATTGAGAAACCTGGGGGTAAAAAGTATGCGCCTTTTGACCAATAATCCCGATAAGGTTTATCAGCTTTCGGAGTTTGGCATCGAGATTAAGGAGAGAGTTCCTATCCAGATGGATGCCACCGACCACGACCTGTTTTATTTAAAGACGAAGCAGAAGAGGATGGGGCATATACTGAAATACTGATGGAAACTTGTTTATGATTTATTATATAAAAATATTCATAATAAAAAAGAAAGGTGAGGAAAAGAGAAATGAGAAAATTAGAAGGAAAACTGGTGGCAAAGGAGATGAGAGTGGGAATTGTTGCTGCCCGCTTTAACGAGTTTATTACCGGAAAACTGTTGGACGGGGCGATAGACGGACTGCTCCGTCATGATGCAAGAGAGGAAAATATTGATGTTGCCTGGGTGCCTGGAGCGTTTGAGATTCCCCTGATTGCTTCTAAAATGGCAAAAAGCGGTAAATATGATGCAATTATCTGCCTGGGTGCAGTTATCCGGGGAAGTACAACCCATTATGACTATGTATGCAGTGAGGTTTCCAAGGGAATCGCTGCCGTTTCCCTGGCCAGTGAAATTCCCGTGCTTTTTGGTGTATTGACCACAGAAAACATTGAGCAGGCCATTGAAAGAGCGGGAACCAAGGCGGGAAATAAAGGATATGATTGTGCTTTAAGCGCTATTGAAATGGTGAATCTGATTCGGGAAATGGCGTGAGAAGAAGTTCTAATTGCTCACGCCAGTGGGCGTTTCGCAAAGAACTTCTAAATCTCACGCCCGGAGAATGCCCAAAATATGGGCATTCTCCCTGCAGTTTTTAGATGCCGCAGGGCGGTATTATGGAGGAGAGGATGAGGAAACATAAAATTCTTTTTATCTGTCTGGGAAATATTTGCAGAAGCCCCATGGCAGAGTTTGTGATGAAGGATATGGTGGGAAGGAAAGGATTGGCCAAACAGTTTTTTATCGCTTCTGCGGCTACCAGTAATCTGGAAATTCATAACGGGACAGGAAGTCCCATGTATCCTCCGGCAGTGGAGGAACTGGTGAGGCATGGAATAGCCTGTACAAAACGGCAGGCTGTGCAGGTAACCAGGGCGGATTATGAGGCATATGACTATCTGGTTTGTATGGATGTAAGCAATCTGGCCGATTTGGAAGGAATTATCGGAGAGGACTGGGGGAAAAAGGTCAGCCTTCTGCTGGATTTTACGAATCGCCCCGGGACTTCTATTGAGGACCCCTTTTTTAGCCGTGACTTTAAAGTAACTTATCGGGATGTGGTAGAAGGCTGTGCCGGGCTGCTTGAACATATTCTGGCAGAAGCATGAAGAGGGCCTTCAAGGCTTAAGACGGGAACCGGACAGAGGCTTGTCGCCACAGAATGACAATTATCCGGGAAATAATTGCCACAGGGAGCCTGCACCACAGAGGCTTGGCGCCGCAGAATGACAATTACCAGAGGCTTACCACTAAAGAGACACCCCGCAAGACCTGCAGCAGACCTACCATCCCATAAAAATACCACCTACACAAAAGGAGCCCCACACTGAGCATAGATACCAGTGTGCAGGCTCCTTTGTCTATTTTAGAAATCTTTGTACTTACACAGCTTCATGGAAGGTACGGTTAATTACGTCTGTCTGCTGTTCGGGAGTCAATTTGATGAAATTTACTGCATATCCGGATACACGGATGGTAAGCTGAGGATATTTCTCAGGATGCTTCTGAGCATCTAAAAGGGTATCACGGTTTAAAACGTTTACGTTCAGGTGGTGTCCGCCTTTGTTTGCATAACCGTCTAATAATGCAACTAAGTTATCAACCTGCTGTGTATTTGTGTTCATAAGGAAACCTCCAAAAATTGTATTTTTTCAGATACATAATAGTAATGATTACTGTTATTTATCATGATAATATATTAACATTCTTTCTGTCCCATGTAAAGTAACTGCCATGAGAAAAATTGTATTAAATCCTATGCAGAAAAAGGTTGGCATATCCAAAGGACACTCTCATATATTTAGAAAAGGAGGACAAACAATGGAGTTTATCAAAAATTTTCCGTTATCAGGAAGAGGCTTTTGGAAGAATATAGAAGAACAGATAGAAGAGACGGAGGAAATCCGTATCCGGGCAGAAAAACCAATGATGGTCTATGGGCGGGGAGAGGAATGGTATATCGATAGAGAAGGCAGGAGGACGGGAGACATCCTGAGAGCGGCAAAAATAAGCTATGCCGAAATCCAGGAGCTTGTGGATTACTGGTGCCAGGATTCCCGGTACGCCTACCAGAAGGAATTGAAAAACGGCTACCTTACCATGAAGGGGGGACACCGTATAGGAATATGCGGAGAAACGGTTATTTCCGGGGAAGAACGGGTTCAGACCATCAAGCATATCTCCAGCCTGAATATCCGTATCGCCCATCAGTGTAAAAGAGCGGGGGCGCAGGCGCTTCCCCATCTATACAGTGGTGGCCGGCTGTTGAATACTCTCATTATTTCTCCGCCGGGAGCAGGCAAAACCACCATGCTGAGGGATTTGGTACGCAGAATTTCCGATGGAAACGGGAGTGTACCCGGAAAAACCGTAGGGCTGGTGGACGAGAGAGGGGAAATTGCAGCCTGTTTTCAGGGGATTCCCCAGTTGGATGTGGGGATAAGAACGGACGTCCTGGACGGCTGCCCCAAGGCCGAAGGAATGATGCGGCTTTTGCGTTCCATGAGCCCCAGAATCATTGCAGTGGATGAGCTGGGAGGCATGGAAGAGGGGAAGGCGCTTCTGAAAATGGCAGGCTGCGGCTGCAGTATTCTGGCTACCATTCACGGAAACAATCTGGAGGAGATTGAAAAAAAGAAGCTGCTCCAATGCCTTCTAGAGGAACGGATTTTTGAACGGATAATGGTATTGAAAAGGAAAGAGGGAAGATTTTTGGCCTGTCTGTATAAAAGGGGGGAAGAGACACCTTGCTGGACCTGTTAGGAGGAATTCTGATTGTTGCAGGAAGCGCCGGTTTTGGGTATTTATATATGGAAAAAGAAAGGAAGCGGATAGAAATACTGGAAAGAATCGCCTACATATTTAAACTCTTAAAAAGTGAGATTACCTATAAAAAGCAGCCTCTTCCCTATGCCTGTAAGGTTTCCGGGGAAAAAATACCGGACAGGGAGGGAGGCGTCCTGATAGAAATTGCGGATGCAATGGAAAGAAGGGAAGGACTGGGGTTTTCGGAAATATGGAGGAATAGCTGGCAGGCTTATCTGCAGGCATCCTGTTTAAGTGAGGAAGAAAAAAGCAGGATTTTGGATTTTGCTTCCTTTATTGGATATGAGGAGGAAGCCCTGCAGGAAAATATGATGGAACATCAATGCAGAGAATTTACCTTAATGGCCGGTAAAGTAAGGGAAGAACTGGAGAAAAAGAAAAGAGTTGTCGTGACTTTAAGTACCTGTTTAGGGATTCTTTTCGTCCTGATTCTCTTGTGAAAAGGAGCAACGCATGGAAGTCGGATTAATATTCAAAATTGCAGCAGTAGGAATACTGGTAACCATATTGGGACAGGTTTTAAAATACAGTGGCAGAGAGGAACATGCTTTTTTAATTTCACTGGCAGGCCTTATTCTGGTGCTGTCCTGGATTCTTCCTTATATTTATAGTCTGTTCCAGTCCATACAAAGCCTTTTTCAGCTTTAAAAAAGAGAAGGGAGCCGGTGGAAATGGATATTCTTCAAATTTCTGTCATTGCCATTGTGGGGATAATTACAGCCGTTGTTTTAAAAGGATATAAGCCGGAATTCAGTATTTTTATGATTATTGCCCTTTCCTTTTTGCTGGTGGGGAAGGGAATAGGGATTCTGTCGGAAATGAGATCGGAATTGGAGCTTATTCAATTTTTTTATCAGGAAAACCAGTATTACTACAGGATTTTATTTAAAATTATCGGAATTACCTACCTTTGTGAATTTACCTCCGGTATCTGCAAGGATGCGGGTTATCAGTCCATCTCAGGGCAGGTGGAGCTTTTAGGGAAAATGCTGATTCTGGTTTCCGGTATGCCGGTGCTTTTGGCCATTGTTGAAACCCTGTGGAAGTATGAGCTGTAAGAAAGGATAAGCATGGGAATAGAAGAGGCTTATGACAGATTACATTGGGATGAATTGGAAAGGCAGCTTGAGTCCCTTTACCCTCAATGGGATATTTCCCTGTTTCAGTTGGTGCAGATGGTGGTGCAGGGCAGAGGGATGGAGGCTTTCCACCAGATTGTAGAGGGAGTGAAGGAAAATATTCTGCTGGAATGGGGAACCTGGAAGAATATTTTTATTACTATTGTGGTGGTTATTTTATTGTCGGCCATTTTTGTGACCTTCAAGGACGCTTTCCAAAACCATCAGATAGCGGATATTTCCTTCTATATTAATTATCTGATTCTGATTATCCTGTTTGCCTCTCTTTTTCAGAGTATGCTGGAAACGGGAGAAGCCACCTTAAGCCGAATTGAGGAATTTATGCGGATATTCTTTCCGGCCTATTTTATGACCCTGGGAATAGCCGCAGGGGCAGCTACGGGAATCGTGTATTACCAGTTGGCCTGTCTGGTGATTTATCTGGTGGAGCTTTTGCTGAAAAGCATTTTGCTTCCGGCCATCAGCGCCTATATGCTGTTTGCCATTATGAACGGAGTATGGGGAGAGGACAGGCTGGAGCTGCTTCTGGACTTTTGGAAAAAAGGGATGAAGGCGGTATTAAAGCTGCTTCTGGGCCTGTTGACCGGGGCCGGAATAATCCAATCCATGATAACACCGGTGATTGAACGGGTAAAGGCGGAATCGGTATACAAGGCTGTTGAGGCCATTCCCGGGGTGGGAGATTTGACGGAAGGGGCCATGCGGCTGTGGCTGGGCAGTACGGTATTAATCAAAAACAGTATGGGAGTGATAAGCTGTATTCTTCTGGCAGCCATCACCATTACTCCCCTGTTAAAAATTGCCCTTTCCGGTCTGATGCTTAAGGCCATTGCGGCTTTTCTGGGAATGGCAGGGGATAAAAGGGTGATTCAGTTTACCAACTGCGTAGGGGACGGAATACTTCTGCTTTTGCAGACGGCGGCTTACGGTGTATTGTTTTTCTTCGTGCTGATTGCCATTACGGCATATACCACGAGTGGAGGTTTCTGATGGCGGAGATGTTTATCGGTCTGGTAAAAAAAATGGTGATTTTTTTGGTGGCAGGGCAGACCATCCTTCATTTTGGGATGGGAAAGCAATATGAA